>CAZYQR010000020.1:0-19739 GCA_964649755.1 uncultured Maribacter sp.
CTTCCTATGATTCCGGAATTAGCCATATCGTTACTGGCATGTGCCCGAATCGGTGCGATTCATTCAGTCGTTTTCGCCGGTTTTTCTTCGAGCGCCCTTGCGACTAGAATAAATGATTCCGATTGTAAATTGGTTCTTACCTCGGATGGTTCTTATCGCGGAAATAAAACCATTGATTTAAAAGGTATTGTGGACACAGCTTTGGATTATTGTCCCGGCGTTGATACGGTACTGGTTGCTAAACGTGTTAATAGTACCATTAATATGAAAAAAGGTCGTGATAAGTGGTTGGCGCCGCTTATGAAAGATGCCAGCGCCGACTGCCCAGCAGAAATCATGGATGCAGAAGATTTGCTTTTCATTCTGTACACATCGGGATCAACAGGCAAACCAAAGGGCATGGTTCATTCCTGTGGCGGCTACATGGTTTTTACTGCTTATACTTTTAAGAATATTTTCCAATATAAAAAAGATGATGTGTATTGGTGTACTGCTGATATCGGCTGGATAACCGGGCACTCCTACATTGTTTATGGCCCGTTGGCAAATGGTGCCACCACGGTAATGTTCGAAGGGGTTCCTTCCTATCCGGATTTTGGCCGATTCTGGGCGGTGGTCGAAAAACACAAGGTAAACCAATTCTATACTGCCCCTACCGCTATTAGAGCCTTAGCTAAAGAGAACTTGGAATTCGTTGAAAAATATGATTTATCATCCTTAAAGGTCTTGGGTACAGTGGGTGAACCCATTAATGAGGATGCTTGGCATTGGTATAATTATAATGTGGGTAAAAATCGCAGTCCGGTTGTCGACACTTGGTGGCAAACAGAGACCGGTGGAATTATGATTTCGCCCATCCCCTATGTAACACCTACAATACCTACGTTTGCGACCTTACCATTCATTGGTGTACAGCCAGCATTGATGGATGAAAATGGACAGGAATTAAAAGGTAATCAAGTAGAAGGGCGACTGTGCATTAAATACCCGTGGCCAGGGATTGCCAGAACCATTTGGGGCAATCATGAACGCTATAGAGACACTTACTTTTCAGCGTATAAGAACATGTACTTTACGGGTGATGGCGCCAGTAGAGATGCTGTTGGGTATTACAGAATTACCGGTAGGGTTGATGATGTGATCATTGTTTCCGGCCATAATTTAGGTACGGCACCAATCGAAGATTCAATAAACGAACACCCAGCTGTTGCCGAATCCGCGATTGTTGGTTTCCCACATGATATAAAAGGAAATGCCCTATATGGCTATGTCATCCTTAAAGAAGCTGGTGAAGCGCGTGAAAAAGACGAGCTCCGTAGGGAAATCAATCAACAGATTACAGAGCATATTGGGCCAATTGCCAAGTTGAACAAAATTCAATTTGTACCTGGACTACCTAAAACAAGAAGCGGAAAGATCATGCGACGAATTTTACGGAAAATCGCAGGCAAGGACACTTCCGACCTTGGGGATATCAGTACCTTATTGAATCCTGAGGTTGTAGAGGAAATCATGAAGAATGCGCTATAATCCAATTTAGTTAATAGCAATTGAAAACCTATGAAACCGTTTCTTAGTTTATCCTAAGGAGCGGTTTCCGTTTATTCTATGACTATCTAGGTAATAAGTTTTGATTGTTTTGAAGCCTGTCTTCGAATAATTACAAAAACTCCAAGTGAAAGTAGTCCGCAAATAGCCAAACCAATAAACATGGGCAAAACGGTTTCCTGTACAAAGCTGCCCACATAGGCCGCGATAGGGATAGATAACAAGGTTGAAATAAAACCTGTTATAGCTGCACCAATACCTGCTATATGCCCTATGGGTTCCATGGCGATAGATCGAAGGTTACCCCAAACAAAACCTAAACAGAAGAATTGTGCGGATAAAAACCCAATCAATACAATCAAGCTGGGGTTAGCAGAGTTCCAAAATAGAAATACATAAAGGATTGCAAAGCCACTAAAAAAAGTAAGCGCAGTAAAAGCTAGCTTTCGCATACCGTACTTTAATACTAAAGTACCGTTCAAGAAAGTGGCCAGACCTATTGAGATAGCAAGTCCGGCAAAAATATATGGGAATTCATCCACCAATCCGTATTGATCCTCAAAGACATGCTGAGCAGAACTTAGATATACCAAAAATGAACCTGTAATAAGTCCGGAAACAATTGTAAAAGCGAGAGTTTCCTTATACTTAACCAATTCCTTTAACCCATCGACAAAAACATGACTTGAAAACGGGATTTTATATTCGGGATGCAAAGTCTCGGGCTGTCTCTTCCAAAACCAAATACCAATAACAAATGCGAATAATAATTGAAGATAGAAAATCGCTTCCCAACCAAAAACGTCCAAAATGGCCTTGCCTATGGCAGGGGCCACAACAGGGATCAAAATAAAAAATGCAGTAACGAAAGACATCACTTTTGCCATATAATCACCTTTATAGGTGTCACGAATTATAGAGATAGAAATAGTTCGAGGAGCAGATAACCCAATGCCTTGAAGAATTCTGCCTATTATCATCCATTCCAAAGAAGGGGCCAAAACACAAATTATACTAGCTGTTGTAAAAACAACAAAACCTACATATACCACTGGTTTTCTGCCATAGCAATCGGATAATGGACCAAAAAACAATTGACCAACGCCCAATCCCAAAAAAATCATGGTAATCAACAACTGATTGTCAGTAGCATCTAAACTATTTATAGAAATCCCGATTTTCGCTATGGCTGGCAATAATGCATCAATAGCCAAAGCCACTATAGACATTAGTGCCGCCATAAGGGCGACGAATTCAAAATTGGGTTTTACATTTTCTTTTTGCATTCGGCAAATGTAGCCATATCCCTTTTAATTCATCAGTATTGAAAAGTCAATTTTAAGACAAAAAATGACCCCACAATATTTATCAATCATGGGGTCTATTTAAAAACCTTTATTTATTTACAATGGAATATTACCGTGTTTTCTATCAGGACGACTTACTTCCTTTCCTTCCAACATGCTGAATGTCTTGATCAATTTGCGTCTGGTGTTTTCAGGCCGTATAACCTCATCAATGAATCCCCGGCGTGCAGCTCTATAGGGGTGGGCGAATTTCTCTGCATAATCGGCTTCTTTTTCAGCCAACTTAGCAGTAGGATCCTCAGCGTCCATAATCTCCCTTCTAAAGATAATTTCACTTGCACCTTTGGCTCCCATTACGGCAATCTCAGCAGATGGCCATGCATAGTTGAAGTCAGCACCAATATGTTTCGAATTCATGACATCATACGCACCACCATAGGCCTTTCTTGTAATTACGGTCACTCTGGGCACTGTTGCTTCACTCAGCGCATACAACAATTTGGAGCCATGTACAATAATACCATTCCATTCCTGATCCGTTCCTGGTAAGAATCCCGGAACATCTACCAATACTAATAAAGGAATATTAAATGCGTCACAGAAACGAGTGAAACGAGCAGCCTTTATTGAACTATTAACATCAAGTACACCAGCAAGGAACATAGGTTGGTTGGCGATTATGCCAACACTTCTGCCGCCTAATCTTGCAAAGCCAACTATGATATTCTCTGCATAATCTTTATGTATCTCAAAAAAGGAATCCTCATCTATAATTCCTTTAATGACATCGTGCATATCATAAGGTTTGTTAGAACTGTCGGGGACAATTTCCTTTAAAACATCCCTAACTTCATCTTTTAACTCATAAGGAAGGGTTTTAGCAACTTCCTTATTGCTTTGTGGAAGATAGCTTAGTAATTTTTTCAGATCCTCCATACATTCAATATCATTTGCCGATGTACAATGAGCTACCCCTGATTTTGTAGCATGTGTATTGGCACCACCAAGCTCTTCTGAAGTCACCTCTTCATTGGTAACGGTTTTGACCACATTTGGACCTGTTACGAACATATAACTTGATTGTTCAACCATTAAAGTGAAATCGGTCATCGCTGGAGAATATACAGCACCCCCAGCACAAGGGCCCATAATGGCAGATAATTGTGGAATTACCCCGGATGCCTGAACGTTTCTAAAGAAAATATCGGCATAGCCACCCAATGATCTTACCCCTTCTTGAATTCGCGCTCCACCGGAATCATTTAACCCAATTATTGGTGCGCCGACTTTAACGGCCAAATCCATTACCTTACAGATTTTCTCAGCGTGTGTTTCCGATAAAGCACCCCCAAAGACTGTAAAATCCTGGGCGTACACATAAACCAAGCGGCTATTTATGGTACCGTAACCCGTAACAACACCATCTCCGAAATATTGCTTCTTTTCCATGCCAAAATCAGTAGAACGGTGTGTAACCAAAATGCCCATTTCTTCAAAAGAACCCTCGTCTAACAAATAATTGATTCGTTCCCTTGCAGTTAGTTTTTGTTTGGCATGTTGTTTATCTATTCGTCTTTTACCCCCTCCAATATGGGCCGAAGCTACTCTATCTTCTAACTTTTTCAATTTTGAATCCATAATCTATAATGTTGGTATTCTTAAGATCTTTTGATCTTCTTGATATTTTTTTATTGCTATAATGGCCGCAATTTTGGCTTCTTCGTTTGTTTTAACTTTTAATACCTCAGGAGAATAATAATTCTTCACGAAATGTGTATCAAAATTCCCAGTTCGGAAAGCTTCATGCTCAAAAACGAACTTACCAAAGGGCAAAGTGGTCTGCACTCCTTCAATATGGTAATCCTCAATAGCTTTCAACATCATTTGAATAGCTTCATCTCTATTTTTACCGTAAGTAATCAATTTCGAAAGCATGGGGTCATAGTAGATAGGAACATCCATACCCTCTTCAAAACCATTATCAACCCTAACTCCTACGCCTGTTGGCAACTTATAAGTTTCCAATGTTCCAACACTAGGCAAGAAATCATTCAACGGATCTTCGGCATAAACCCGAAGTTCCAATGCATGGCCATTTATTTTCAAGTCTTCCTGTTTTATCTTCAATTCCTCACCTCGGGCAACACGAATCTGTAATTCAACAAGATCAACCCCTGTGATAAGTTCACTCACGGGATGTTCTACCTGCAACCTTGTATTCATTTCCAAGAAATAGAATTTATGGTCTGCATCCATCAAGAACTCAACCGTTCCAGCGCCTAAATAATCACATGCCTTCGCTACCTTGGTAGCAGCTATTCCCATTTCTTCACGAAGCTCAGGAGTTAAAATAGATGATGGTGCCTCTTCGACCACTTTCTGGTGGCGCCGCTGCACGCTACATTCACGTTCAAAAAAGTGTAAAATGTTTCCATGACTATCTGCCATGACCTGAATCTCGATATGCCGAGGTGAAGTCACATACTTTTCAATAAAAACAGAACCATCCCCAAATGCCGATGTGGCCTCACTAATTGCCCGGTTCATTTGGGATTCCAAATCTTTTTCTTGCTCAACAACTCGCATGCCCTTTCCACCTCCACCTGCAGAAGCTTTTATCAATATTGGAAAGCCAATTTCTTTAGCGATGGCTTTAGCTTTCTTTACATCAGTTACGGCTTCATCAATACCAGGTACCATGGGGATATTATAATTCTTAACGGCATCCTTAGCCGCCAATTTACTGCCCATAACTCTTATGGCTTTTGATTTTGGGCCAATGAAAATAATGTTGTTTTTTTCAACCTCTTCTGCAAAATCCGCATTTTCACTTAAGAACCCGTAACCAGGGTGAATACCATCAACATCTAAACCCTTAGCGACTTCAATAATTTTTGAACCTAAAAGATAGGACTGGTTTGACGGGGCTTCACCAATACAAACGGCTTCATCGGCAAATTTTACATGGGGTGCATTTCTATCAACAGTAGAATAAACTGCAACGGTTTTGATCCCCATTTTTTGTGCAGTTTTCATAACGCGTATCGCTATTTCTCCCCTATTGGCTATTAATATTTTTTTCATTGGTATATTATTCAAATTCTATCAATAATTGCTTTTTTTCCACAGCATCACCTTGGTTTACCGATAATGATTTAATGATGCCATCTCTTGGTGAGAAGATGACATTTTCCATTTTCATGGCCTCCAATATCAAAAGTGGGTCTTCTTCGTTCACCGCCTGGCCCACCTTAACATTAATTTCTAAAATGAGCCCTGGCATTGGGGCATGGATTGAACCAATGTTTTTGGTTGATCCCAAAGAAAATCCCATTTCCTTAATCAAAAGGTCCAAGTCATCTGATATATCAACATCATAGGTACTGTTATTGACCTTCACAGTATAATTCTTCTGATTAAAGTTTGAGCCAATGACCTCGGCCAAAAACGGTTTGTTGTCTTGCAAAATATGATACGTTTTTGTTGAAGTTGGCAACGCATCTATACTCGCAACGTCCTCATTGGTAATGTTAAACGATAAGCTATCGTTAACGGTAACCTTAAAACTTTTGTTCATATTTTGTTCAATTTTGAATTATTCAATATAGTTCTGCAATGCTAGCATTCACTTCATAAATAATAATTCCTGCATATGTTTTTGGCACGTTTCTCATATACCGGTAAACATCACTTTTCTCATTATAAAACCTAACAAGTTTATAAATAAAATATGCTAATAAACATGAAATTTATCATGTTTGTTAGCACTAAAATTATGGAATTATTTCCTTCTAGAATTACATTTTTATCTTAAAATCAGTATAGTAAATAACGCACCCGGAATCCTTTTAAATACCAATCACTATTATGGTGCTTATGGCAATATGACTACATTTGTTATGACCATTAATAAAGAAATTATTGCTTGGATATTTATAAGTTTATTATGGGTTGTCACAGAATGGTTTCAATAATTAAAGTGATAATTTGATATTAATCAGCAATTAATGAAAAACTACAAACCAAAAGGCAGATTATCGGCAAAAGAATATATTGATGGTATCCTAAGTGGAGACCGGGTTATTCTTTCACGAGGAATCACAATTGTAGAAAGTAATCTGGAAAGTGATAAAATACTGGCCAAGGAAATTATCCAGGCCATATTACCTTTTTCTGGCAACTCCGTTAGAATTGGGATAACAGGCGTTCCTGGGGTAGGCAAAAGTACTTTTATCGAAGTTTTCGGAAAACACTTAATAACCAAAGGGCATAAAGTAGGGATTTTGTCGATAGACCCAAGTAGTCAACGATCAAAAGGAAGTATCCTTGGGGACAAAACTAGAATGGAGGATTTGGCCAATTTAGAAGATGCCTACATACGACCTTCCGCCACTGGTGACACTCTGGGTGGCGTAGCCAATAAAACAGGAGAGACAATGCTACTGTGCGAAGCTGCTGGTTACGACGTTATCTTGATAGAAACTGTTGGTGTTGGACAGTCTGAAACAGCTGTTCATGGAATGACTGATTTCTTTTTACTGTTAATGCTGTCAGGAGCCGGTGACGAACTGCAAGGTATTAAAAAAGGTATTATGGAAATGGCCGATATGGTTGTCATAAACAAGGCTGATGGCGATAACATTAAAATGAGTGAAATGGCCCGGCGGCAGTATCAAAATGCCCTGCATATTTTTCCTCAATCAGATTCAGGGTGGAGCCCTGTGGTAACTACAGCCTCTGCAATAAAAAATATTGGTATAGATAACGTTTGGGAAGAAATTGAGAAGTACAAAAAATTAGTCGATGAAAATGGTTATTTCGATAAGAACAGAATTCAGCAGCAAATACAGTGGATGTACAACAATATCAACGAAGAGCTAAAACAACTGTTCTATGGTTCAAAAAATATTACTGAGCATTTATCGGTTTTAGAAAAAGATATTGTTTCATCAAAAATATCGCCCGTAAAAGCTGCACAATTAATTATTGAAGAGTTTAAAAAATCTATATAAAACCAATTAATTATCAGATTATAGGATTCGTAAATATCAAACATGCTCAAATTACCCTTTATTTTATTTTTGGTTATCGGGTTGAACCTTCAAACTTTCGCACAAAACCAAACTGAGGAACGGGCAAAGAATTTAACCTTTCAATTGGAAAATTGGTATAATCTTGAAACTGGTCTATGGGATACTACATCCTGGTGGAACGGTGCCAATGTTTTAACTGCCTTAATAAACCACGCAAAATTAGTAGGCGATGACAGGTTCAAAGAAACCGTTGCCTATACTTTTGATAATACCAAGGAATTTGAGGTAGAAGCCACACATAAAAAAGCTGCCTGGGTTTGTAAAAATTATATCAATGACTATTATGATGATGAGGGATGGTGGGCTTTGGCGTGGCTTGATGCTTGGGAATATACAGGCGAACAACGGTACCTCAATATGGCCAATATCATTTTTGAGGATATAACGACTGGTTGGAGTGAAGATGGAGGTCTATACTGGAAAAAAGGGGTGAAATATAGAGGCTCTATCAGTAATGGACTAACCCTAACCTTGGCTACTAGATTGCATTTAGCAGGAACCAAAAGTGTAAACGGTAGGTCAGCTTTAAATTGGGCAATAATAATTTGGGAATGGATGTTACAATCCAATCTATTGGATTCAAATGGAAACATTCAAGATGGTGTTCGAAGCATCAAAGGAGAGGAAACGATTTCAAAAAATGTTTGGACATATAACCAAGGAGTGGTTTTGACAGGGCTCGTAAATCTTTATAAGATAACAGGCAGTGTATCCTACCTAAAAAATGCCGAAGCCATTGCAGAGGCAACTTTAAATCATATGACCAATGATGACCTCATTTTAGTTGAACCCCTCTGTGAGCCTGATGATTGCAATGCAGATGCCAAACAGTTCAAAGGTGTGTTTATGAGACATTTGATGTACCTAAATCAACACAGCTCTAAAAAGGAGTACAAATTCTTTATTCAAAAGAACATAGAATCTATTTGGGTACAAGGTATGATGTTCGGCACTGTTTCTCCCGGTGTGACATGGGATAGACCATCAGAAGCGAACGCGGCCACTGTATCTTCTGCCCTTGATGCATTTAATGCAGCACTTTCTTTACGGGATTAAGTTTTATTGTACAAAAAAAGAGGATGAAAACAATTCTCATCCTCTTTTCATAAATATTCGCAGTTGGTAATTATGCCTGTTCCAAATATTTCTCCATAATCGTAATTGCGGATTCAGAGATTACAGATCCAGGCCCAAAAATGGCAGCTACCTTTCTCTCTAACAAATAGTCATAATCCTGTTCTGGGATTACACCACCTGCAAACACCATGATATCAGGTCTTCCAAGTTTCTCCAATTCCCCTATCAATTGTGGGATTAATGTTTTATGACCCGCAGCTAAACTAGAGGCGCCTACAAAGTGAACATCATTTTCTATGGCTTGTTTTGCCACTTCCTCTGGTGTTTGGAATAAAGAGCCCATATCTACATCAAAACCTAAATCGGCAAAACTGGAAGCAACTACCTTGGCTCCCCTATCGTGCCCATCTTGACCCATTTTAGCAATCATTACCCGTGGGCGACGACCTTCTGTCTCAGCAAATTTATCTGCCAATTTTTGGGCCTTTGCAAATGTGCTATCGTTATCTACTTCTTTACCGTACACGCCACTTATTAATTTGGTATCAGCTTTATGACGTCCAAAATGGACTTCTAAAGCATCTGAAATTTCACCCAAAGTAGCAAAATTTTCAGCAGCTTCTACCGCTAATTCCAATAAATTGCCTTTACCGGTTTCAGCACATTTTGAAAGTGCAGAAAGATTAGCATCTACAACCCCTTGATCTCTATTTGCTCTTAGTTTTTTCAAACGCTCAATTTGAGAATCCCTTACAACAGTATTATCAACTTCAAGTATTTCGATATTCGATTTTTCCTTTGTTTTGAATTTGTTCACACCAACTAAGATATCTTGACCAGAATCCAAACGGGCTTGTTTCCGAGCTGAAGCTTCTTCAATACGCATTTTTGGGACTCCAGTTTCAATGGCTTTTGCCATTCCACCAAGTTCTTCAACTTCTTCAATAAGTGCCCACGCTTTCTTAGCGATTTCCTGCGTTAGGTATTCAACATAATACGAACCTGCCCAAGGATCAACCGCTCGTGTAATTTGCGTTTCATCTTGTATATAAATCTGTGTATTACGGGCTATCCTAGCTGAAAAGTCCGTTGGCAATGCAATGGCCTCATCCAATGCATTGGTATGCAAAGATTGTGTTCCGCCCAAACCAGCGGCCATTGCCTCGATGCAAGTACGAGCCACATTGTTGAAAGGATCTTGTTCGCTCAAACTCCATCCCGAAGTTTGACTATGCGTACGTAATGCCATGGATTTCGGATTTTTAGGATTAAACTGCTTTATAATTTTTGCCCAAAGCATACGTGCAGCACGCATTTTGGCAATTTCCATAAAATGATTCATTCCTACAGCCCAGAAAAATGACAATCTTGGAGCGAATTCATCAATCTTCAAACCAGATTTCAATCCTGTTCTAATGTATTCCATTCCATCGGCAAGGGTATAGGCCAATTCAATGTCGGCGGTAGCACCAGCTTCCTGCATATGGTAGCCGCTAATGGAAATTGAATTGAACTTTGGCATATTCTGAGTAGTATAATCAAAAATATCTCCGATGATTTTCATAGAAGGCAATGGTGGATAGATATACGTATTACGCACCATAAACTCTTTTAAAATATCATTCTGGATCGTTCCACTCAAATGATCTAAAGAAACTCCTTGTTTTTTAGCCGCAGCGATATAAAAAGCCATAATTGGAAGTACCGCACCATTCATGGTCATAGAAACAGACATTTTATCCAATGGAATCTGGTCGAATAATATTTCCATATCCAAAATAGAATCTATGGCCACACCGGCCTTACCTACATCACCTGTTACACGTGGGTGATCTGAATCGTAACCACGGTGGGTAGCCAAATCAAAAGCAACTGAAAGTCCTTTTTGGCCAGCAGCCAAATTTCTTCTATAGAAGGCGTTTGATTCCTCTGCCGTTGAAAATCCAGCATATTGTCGAATTGTCCAAGGCCTTGTAACATACATCGTGCTATAGGGCCCTCTTAAAAATGGAGGAACACCCGCAGCAAAATTCAAATGTTCGGCATCTTTTATATCTTCTTTTGTAAAATGTTTCTTTACAGGTATTCCTTCAGGTGTATTCCAAACTTCTCTTTCCCCTGAAGCAGCAGCTTTTTGAGTAGCTGCTTTATTTAACGTTAAATCTGAAAAATCGGGTCTCATACTTCTAAGGATTTTATTGTTTTTTGAATTTTATTCTGAATGTTTGATATAGTTCTGATCACATCTGATTTAATATTCACGCAACCATCTAGACCAGCTTCAGTCAATTCATCAAATATATTTGTTGGATTGCCTGCCAATAACAGCACTTTTTCGCTATTTAAGGCTCTAAATGCCTTTACAAAGGCAACAGCATACTCCTCATAATCTTGATCAGAACTACAGACTACCACTACACTGGAATCTGACTTGGCACTTTGCTCAGCGGCTTCCAATGCAGAGGAATAACTTTGTTCTTGAAGTACATTAAAACCACTAACACCAATAAAGTCATATGCAAAGGCTGCCCTTGCTTTTCTCATGGTCAAATTACCAAAACTGGTCAATTCCACGACTGGACGCTTGTTGGTTTTAGCTACAAGTTCTTCTGTTGTTTTTCTTATTGCTTCAATTTCTAACGAAGCCCTTCTCGGTGTCAAAACTTTGGAATTATTTTCTTCACCCGCTGAAAGGATGTCAGCATTGACTGCTTCCATAAGATTTGGATACTTATTAACCCCAACCATTGGAAGCCTTCTTTGGCTTATTAACTTGATTTTTTCTTGACGGATTTCAGCAATTTGCTGTTGGATCAATTCACTTTCGAATGATTTGTAAAATCCTCCGTTATCTTCGATGGTTTTGAATAGTTCCAATGCCTTCGAAGCTATACTAGCACTTACCTCTTCAATATAGTAAGAACCATCTACTGGGTTCGCAACTTTTCCTAAATACGATTCTTCCTTTAAGATGGTCGAAATATTACCGGCAATCCTGCTTGAAAAATCTGATGGTTCATTGAATTCCTTATCAAAGGCATCAATTAAAACAGCATCAACATTGCCCAATATAGCGGACATGGCCTCAGTCGTGGCACGCAATAAATTCGTGTGTGGGTCGGTAACCGATTTGCTCCAAATGGAAGTTTTACCGATTATAGAATGTGCATGTTCTGATATTCCATATTTATTGGCAATTTCAATCAGCAAACTATTAAAAGCCCTGAATTTGCCAATCTCAACAAAATATTCAGATCCGATGGCCAATTTAAAATTTAGGTTATCAAAAACTTCTTGCTCAGGAATTCCTCTTTCCTTAAGTTTTTCAATTAAGAAAACCAGTGAACTTAATGTATAGGCCACCTCTTGTACTTGGTTAGCACCTGAATCCAAATACTCGCTACCTGAAATTGTAAGTAGTTTGAAATTTGGATAATCTGCTCCCAGCGTTACAAGCTCGGCAACGGTATCTAATTGATTTTCTTCAATGTTTCCATGGGTCAAATAATCGGAAATGATTTCCAAATCAATGAACCCTTTTAGATTTTCACTAACAATCTTCTGCTCTTTCACAAATCGCAAAAAATCAGAAACAATTTCAACAGCATCTGTTCTTAAAATAAAGGAAACCGCAATCTTGCTTAAATCAATTCCTTCTACGAGTTTAGCTGCAGAAATATTCTTGTCAATTGTGAAAAGTATACCATTGATGCCCTCTTCAACAGCTTTTAACGCAAGCTTATTTCCACTTTCAGCAGTATTTACAGCTATGCTCCTGTAATTAATCAAAGATTGCGAGTTTTCACCCGTGTTCTGAATATAGTCCTGCTTGTCCTCAGCATTATAAAAAGGTTGGATTTTGATTTTGCTCAAGTTCTTCCAAACCAGTTTTTTGTCAAAATCAGCACCTTTAAGATCAATGCCCACTTTTTCCATCCATTCTTGTTTGGTAACAGGATTGAACTCTGCAAAAAGTGATTTATTCTTATCGTTCATAATATGTACTATTAATTGTGATATACTTGTTTGCTTGTCATAATTTAGAACAAAGTTAGTGAACCATTAAGCTACTACCGAATCTTTCAAAAATAGCTTTGTCCAATTCTTCCCTATGATCGGGGTGGGCAATGTCTCGTAATAATTGTGCCCTTTCTTTCAAGTTTCTTCCAAACAACTCAGCAATGCCATATTCGGTAGCCACATATCTTGCATGTGCACGTGTTGTTACCACTCCAGCACCTTGCTGTAACATGGGAACAATCTTAGAAACTCCTTTAGCCGTCGTGGAAGTAATTGCGATAATCGGTTTTCCACCAGGCGATAAAGCTGCACCTCGCATAAAGTCCATTTGACCACCAACTCCAGAAAACATTCTTGTACCTATTGAATCAGCACAAACCTGACCGGTAAAGTCAATTTCGATGGCTGAATTAATCGCGGTTACCTTAGGATTTTGACGAATAACAGCTGTATCGTTTACATAGGCGATATCTTTCATTTCAATCTCGGGATTGTCATCCATGAAATCATACAAACGTCTTGAACCCATGGCAAAACCCGATACAATTTTATAAGGATTCAATTTTTTCTGCGACCCTGTAACGATATCCTTTTCCACAAGGTCAACAATGCCTTCAGAGAACATTTCAGTATGCACACCCAAATCCTTATGATTGGTTAAAAAGCTCAAAACAGCGTTGGGAATACCACCAATCCCCATTTGTAAGGTAGCGCCATCTTCAATAATACCTGCAATATTTTTTCCTATTAAAATTTCTTGATTAGTCGGTGCCGCCAATTTCATTTCGTGAATTTCCTCAACTACTTCCACACAAGCATCAAAGTTTCTTAAATGCACCAAAGCATCGCCAAAGGTCCTAGGCATACGTGGATTAATTTGGGCTATTACTTTCTTCCCTTGCTCAATGGCAGAAATAACAATATCGACTGAAACGCCCAGCGAGCAAAAACCATGTTTGTCAGGAGGGGCAACATTCACAAGAACAACATCAAGATCCATATACCCTTGGCGGAATAAACTGGGGATATCGCTCAAGAAAATAGGAATATAATCGGCCGTGTTACCTATCATCTTTCTTATATTTCCTCCAATAAAGAAAGCATTTGTCTTAAAGCTTTCACGAAGTTCCGGTGCGGTATATCCGCATTCACCTTCAGTATGTAAGTGCACAATTTCAACACCTCTTAATTCAGGGGCTCTTTCAACCATTGCCCTTACCAATGTTTGAGGGGTTGCTGATCCGCCTTGGATCAATACTCTATTTCCTGATTTTATTAATTTAACAGCATCTTGGGCCGTCATTAAATTCGGAATTTTCATTTTTTCTAAAATTTTATATATCTATATATGTCCTATCTATGGACGATTATTTATCCTAAAAAACTTAATATGATACCTGCTGCGATTGCAGAACCAATAACCCCGGAAACATTCGGTGCCATAGCGTGCATTAATAAATAATTACTAGGATCAGATTTTAATCCTTCGGCATGGACTACCCTAGCGCTATCTGGAACGGCAGAAACTCCTGCGGCACCAATTAATGGGTTTATTTTATTATCTCCTTTGAGAAACAGGTTCATGAATTTGGCGAAAAACAAACCGCCCATCGTGGCAATTACAAATGAAATGGCTCCAAGTCCGAATATCATCATCGAATCCTTTGTGATAAATATATCTGCTTGTGTAGATGCCCCAACTGTTACCCCAAGTAAAATAGTCACAATATCAATAAGCTTAGTCCGTGCCGTATCCGCAAGTCTTTCGGTTCTTCCTGATTCTTTCAATAAATTACCGAAGAATAACATTCCCAATAGTGGCAGAGCGCTAGGAGATATAAAAGTTGTTAACAACAAGGCGACTACCGGAAAAATCATTTTTTCTTTTTGACTAACCGCTCTTGGGGGTTTCATTTTTATTTTTCTGTCCTCCTTGGAGATTAACAACCGCATTATTGGGGGTTGTATCACCGGTACCAAGGCCATATAGGAATATGCTGCTATTGCTATAGGTCCAATAAGATTTTTCACTGTAGTACCATCTGGCAATAGGTTAACACCATTTGCGAGTTTAGATGAAAGGAAAATAGCCGTTGGGCCGTCGGCTCCACCGATTATTCCAATCGCACCTGCTTCTGGTAGAGCGAAACCCAAATAAAGGGCTCCCATAAATGTGGCGAAAACACCTATTTGCGCAGCAGCTCCCAACAACATTAACTTTGGATTGGCAATCAATGAAGAAAAATCTGTCATTGCACCAATACCTAGGAATATCAAAGGTGGATAAATACCTTTTACCACTCCAAAATACAAATAGTTAAGTACTGATCCATCTTCATAAATACCGGTTTGATTTCCTGGAACAAATGGAATATTACCCAGAATAACACCTGCACCTATTGGAATCAACAGAAGTGGTTCATAATCGAATTTAATACCAAGATATATAAATAGAATCCCAATTAAAATCATGAGTATATTACCCGATGTGGCATTCGCAAAACCAGTGTAATTGTAAAATTGTTTTATTCCTTTAAGAGCATCTTGGAAAACACTTTCCCCTTCTACCTGATCAACCTGTTCTTCAGAAACCAAAGCGTTGGTATTTTTTACACTCGTATCCTTATTAAAACCCAAGACAGGCCTGATAAAAATCAACAGTGACAGAACTCCAAATATTAAAATTATTCTTTTCATTTTTCTCTTTTTTACGGCTATCGATTAATTCTAAAATTTTTGATAATTAGATTCAGAACCCTTTACCGTGAAATTTCTATTCTAGTTCTAGCATTATTTCGTTTTGCAACACTTGCTGACCAACAGTAATATTCATGGCAGTAATTACACCCGCCTTTTCAGCAACAATGTTGTTTTCCATTTTCATGGCCTCAAGCACCAACAACCTATCCCCTACCTTAATCTGGTCACCTACTTTTACATCAAGTGATAAAACCACACCGGGAATTGGTGCCACAATTTTTGTTTTGGATGAGCTGGGGTTTACCTTAAGCGGCTCTGTGGGTCTTTTTGATGCAGCACGAACAAGGGTGGGAGTTTTACTTTGAGCAACTCCTTCTTTCATTTTAACAGCATAAGGGGTACCGTTAACCTCTAGCTCAATAATATTTTTTTCGTGTGAAACAATCTTAACGTTATAGGTATTTTCGTGTATTTTAAATTCAAAATTTTTCATTCTTCTTAAGATTACTTATGTATTGGATTTCAAATAAAAAGTCCAAAACAATTGATATTATTGGTTAGGTCTGTTTTGTGTACCGTATATTTTTGAACTCCAAGGAGAATATGATTTTCTCGCTTGTTTAATTGTCAAAATAGCATTCTCACTGTCGTGTTGTTCATTGAGATATATGTGGATGGCAGTTGAAATAGCCGCCGCCATTTCCCCAGTAAAACCATGATCTGCTTCAATAGCAATGTCCTTGATCTTTTTGTCTTTACCCTTAGTGATAATCTTATAGACATAAAGTAAAATAGGCAGTCCAAACTTAAAAAATAACGAAAGGATCAACAATGCAGAAAAAACAATCAACAATCCTGTGATCAGAATAACATAGCCTTCATTTATTTGATCAATGTATAATAGGGTATGTTTCATTATAATGGGATATTTGAATGTTTTTTAGGTGGATTCACTTCTTTTTTATTGGCAAGTAATTCTAATGCCCTTACGATTCTAAAGCGCGTATTTCTAGGTTCAATAACATCATCGATAAAACCATATTTTGCAGCTACATAGGGGTTTGCAAACCTTGCGGTGTACTCATCCTCTTTTTTCTCTATGTATTCCAGTTTCTCCTCAGCATCTTCTATTTTTCTAATGTTAGACCCTTCCAACACCTCTACAGCTCCTTTTGCTCCCATAACTGCAATCTCTGCCGTTGGCCAAGCATAGTTTAAATCGCCACGTAATTGTTTACAGCTCATGACATCATGGGCTCCTCCATATGATTTACGAAGTGTGATAGTAACCTTAGGAACCGTTGCTTCTCCGTATGCAAATAATAATTTTGCTCCATGGAGAATAATACCGGCATATTCTTGCCCTGTTCCTGGCAAGAAACCGGGTACATCGACCAAGGTTACCAGAGGAATATTAAAAGCATCACAAAAACGAACAAAACGGGCTGCTTTTCTTGAGGCTTCACAATCTAAAACCCCTGCATAATATTTAGGTTGATTTGCAACAATCCCCACTGGCCGCCCATTAAAGCGAGCAAATCCTACAGTAATATTTCTGGCATAGTTTCTATGCACTTCAGTAAACTCACCATTATCGGTAATCGTAGATATAACATCTACTATATCATAAGGCTGATTTGGATTTTCAGGAATTATATCATTGAGCACATCATCTAACCTATCAATGGGGTCAGAACTTTTAATTGCCGGTGGATCTTCCAAATTGTTAGACGGAAGGTAACTCATTAATTTTCTGATGAGCATTAGGTTTTCTTCATCGGATTCGGCCAAGAAATGCGAAACTCCGGATTTGGTGGAATGAATATGTGCACCGCCCAATTGTTCTGCGGTTACCACTTCCCCAGTTACGGATTGTACTACTTTTGGACCAGTAACAAACATATAACTTGTTTTGTCTGTCATTATGGTAAAGTCGGTTAATGCCGGAGAATAAACTGCTCCCCCTGCACAAG
The DNA here is from genome assembly GCA_964649755.1 of uncultured Maribacter sp. GTDB lineage: Bacteria > Bacteroidota > Bacteroidia > Flavobacteriales > Flavobacteriaceae > Maribacter_A. Next base: position 17,719 of record CAZYQR010000020.1, read on the forward strand.
GACCTAAAATCGAAGAAATTTGTGGAATTACTCCTGAAGCCATTATATTTCTTTGGAAAATTTCGGCATAACCAGCTAATGATTTTACCCCTTCTTGAATTCGCGCTCCACCACTGTCATTAAGCCCAATTACTGGCACACCCACTTTCATGGCCATATCCATTATTTTGCATATTTTCAAGGCATATGTTTCAGAAAGTGACCCACCAAATACCGTAAAATCCTGCGAGAATACATATACAATTCTACCATCAATAGTTCCATGGCCCGTAATTACGCCATCTGAGAGATAAACTTGTTTATCTAAACCAAATGATTTTGATCTATGGGTAACAAACATATCAAACTCCTCAAAGCTATCCTCGTCCAATAATATATCTATTCGTTCCCGAGCAGTTAATTTTCCTTTCGCATGCTGGGAATCTATACGTTTTTCGCCACCACCTAATCTTGCTTTGGCCCTTTTCTCAATAAGCTCATTGATTTTGTCTTGATTTGCCATTATTATCTATTAGATTATCTTTTTATTAATTGCCAATTCTATCCAGTACTTCTTTGATATACTACTCTTTTTTTGAACAAAGTTCTGTAAGTACCCCGTTAGTTGATTTAGGATGTAGGAAGCCAATATTTAATCCTTCAGCACCTTTTCGAGATACTTTATCAATAAGTCTTACCCCGCGTTCTTCAGCTGTCTTCAATGCTTCATCAGTGTCCTTAACTGCAAATGCTATATGATGCATTCCTGGTCCTTTATTTGCAATGAACTTACCAATAGGCCCTTCAGGAGAAGTGCTTTCCAACAATTCAATTTTTGTTGATCCTACCATAAAAAAGGCTGTTTTCACTTTTTGATCAACAACCTCTTCAACAGCATAGCATTTTAATCCCAGAACCCCTTCATAGTACTTGATTGATTCTTCCAAATTAGCTACCGCTATACCTAAATGTTCAATATGGGAAATGTTCATGGCTTTTAGTTTTTAAATTATTTATCGTTTATACCCAATCTGGGCTCAGATTCTTTATTCCTTACAATATTGCGCAAAATTATGGCGAAGTGCACCTAGAATTTATGACGGATGTCATATAATTTTATAATATTGGATCTTCCCACGCTATCTTAACGAACTATTCATAAATACGATAGATTACCGCAATCGTTATAGTCCGATGTATTCCTATTCTAGAGGTATAATTTCATGATTCTACAAAGAAAAGGAATTGGTTTTTATAACAATTTGAGTCTAAAATGTGGTATTTTCACCTTCATGTTTAAAGCTGCAATGTGAATATACTTTTTATTCAATCACTGAACAAGAAGTTGTACAATTACCAACAAGAACATTGTGCAAAAAAGGTTGGTTTCACACCAAATCATTATTTTTGAATCAAAATAAAAAAGTATGTTGATAATAGGGATTGCTGGTGGAACTGGATGTGGAAAGACCACGGTTGTCAATCAAATAATCAATGAGTTACCAGCCGAAGAAGTCGGTGTTATTTCTCAAGACTCTTATTACAACGACTTATCTCACCTAACACTTGCTGAAAGGAAAGAAACCAATTTTGATCATCCGAAATCCATTGATTTCAAATTGTTAGAGAATCATTTGAAAGAATTAAGATCAGGAAAATCAATTCAACAACCTGTCTATTCTTTTATTGAGTGTAATAGAACGAAAGATACGGTAGAAACCTACGCAAGAAAGGTAATGATCGTTGAAGGTATATTAATTATGACCAATCCCATAATCCGTGATATGTTCGATATTAAGATATATGTACATGCAGATTCAGATGAGCGTTTAATAAGGCGATTAAAGAGAGATGTGAATGAGCGCGGCTGGAACCTTGATGAAACACTGAAAAAATACCAGACAATATTAAAACCAATGCATGATCAGTTCATTGAACCTACTAAAGAATATGCTGATATCATTATTCCAAACAATAAATACAATACGGTAGCTGTTGATATTGTACGTTCTATCATCAATGAAAAATTGGCATAACCGACT
>CAZYQR010000021.1:0-19401 GCA_964649755.1 uncultured Maribacter sp.
ATTTTTGGAAATAGGGGATGGCACTATCGACTTTGAAAAGGTAATGAAAGCATGTAAGGAAGCAGGGGTGCAGTACGCCTTCCTTGACCAGGATCATACGGCTATGGATAAAATGGAAAGCGTTAAAAAAAGCCTTGAATATATAAAGCAATTGGGCGTATAGGCTTTACTTGCTTCAACAAAACTTGATTCTGGATGTATAGCTGAGTTGAGTGAGCTGACAAGTTTGAGCTAAAATCTTATTCGAACTGTTGTGTTTTGCCAGAAAAACGAGTGTTTAAAAGGTTAAAAGAAGTAATGAAAAACTTTGATCGTAAAAAATATTGGGAGAACATCTATCAAACGAAAGAACTTAAAGATGTAAGTTGGTTTCAGCCAACCCCTGAAACTTCGTTGGCCTTTTTCAAACAGTATAAGGTGCCAACAACTGCAAAAGTAATTGATATAGGTGGTGGAGACAGTTTTCTAGTGGATTACTTGCTTGACTTGGGGTATCAAGACATTACTATTCTCGACATTTCAGAAACCTCAATTGACCGGGCAAAGCAACGGCTTGGGAATCGAGCAAATAAAGTAAAATGGATAGTTGCAGATGCAGCGACGTTTAAGCCCGTTGAGAAATACGATTTTTGGCACGACCGTGCTACATTTCATTTCTTAACACAGGAGCATGAAATTTTGAACTACATTGACACGGTGCAGAAAAGTATCAAAGCTACTGGTATTTTTGTCATCGGAACGTTTTCGGAACAAGGCCCTAAAAAATGTAGCGGTTTGGAGATTAAACAGTATTCTGAAAAGACCATAACTGAAAAATTGAAGCAATCTTTTGAAAAAATCAAATGCATAACCGTTGACCATAAGACACCTTTTGATACCAATCAGAACTTTATTTTTTGCAGTTTTAGAAAACTACTATCGACTTAAATCAACCCTTTAATATTCAATATGAGAATAATATTATTATTTACCTTGTGCCTAGCTATGGCTTGTGCCCCTAAGAACAAACCAAAAGAAAAACAAAATTCCATAGCGATAACCGAGGACTTAATAGCGGTTTTAGACACCATCTGGATAAGCGAACAAACGCCAATAACATTGCGGGATTCTTTGATCCAAAAATATGGGGCAGACTCCAAAGAGGCACAGGTGCAGCAAGAAATCTATGAAAGGAACCATGCTATCAATGAAAAAAAGATAAAGGAGATCCTTGATGAAAATGGGTGGCCAGACAAGAATATCATTGGGGAGCAAGGTAATTGGACGATATGCAACGTCATTCAACATTCGGACAATGAAATACGGATCAAATATCTACCCATGATGCGACAAGCCGTAAAAGATAAAAAATTGGAAGCCCGTTTTTTGGTTAGGGCTGAAGATAGAATTGCAACAGAAAGAGGTGATCCGCAAATTTATGGCGGGCAGATGAAATATTATCCTGAAACTAAAAGCTTTAATGTTTGGCCAGTATATGATCCAGTAAACATTGATAAAAGAAGAGTGGAAATAGGTTTGGGGCCAATTGCGGAGCACTTGAAAAATAGATTTGATTTTGAGTGGAATCTTGAAGAACAAATAAAAAGAACGGCAGAATTTGAAGCCGAAATGAATAAAAAGGAAGAATAACGAATTCCCATCAATTATCCTTTCCTTTGGCAAAGCAGGCAGGTTTAGGTTAGATCAAACGGTTACCATTAGTCAGCCTACCAAGGCACCAACTGCTTATGCATGTAACAGGCAACAAATCATATGAACCATTGGTTAAAATTTGAAGTATGACTGAAGCAAACCAAAATCTTGAAATTAATTTTTTAGACCATGTAGCAATTCGGGTAATTGACTTGGACGTTTCCGCTGCTTGGTATGAAAAGGTGCTTGGCCTTAAAAGACATCAACCTGAGGAATGGGGTGATTATCCCATTTTTATGCTTTCCAATAAGTCAGGAATTGCCTTGTTCCCAGCAAATGAAAATGACAAGCAGATTGATTTAACATCTAAAAATGTTAAAATTGACCACTTTGCATTTAATGTAAATAAAGAAAATTTTGAGAAAGCCAAAAAGCGTTATGCAGCATTGAACCTGGAATTCAATGTCCAAGACCACCATTATTTTCACTCCATCTACACGAAAGATCCAGACGGGCATACTGTTGAATTGACAACAATTATAGTGGATGAAAATAAATTTTACGTACCGGCTAAATAACAAAAAACTTACTACAGAAACTCCACTTTTCATACTATGCCACATATACTTAAAAACGAAAACCTGGAAATTCAAATAGACCTCCCTGATGAAAATTATAATTTTTCGAGATTTGACTGGTCGGGTAAAATCGCCGCAGTGAAATTTCAAAATATTCCGCTGACCATTGCTGAACGGACTGATATTGTAAATGACGCTGTCTTTGGCAAAGGTTTTTACAATGAATTCGGTATGGATGCAGCCTTGGGTTTTGAGGAGGCCGCTATAGGGGAATGGTTTCACAAAATAGGGGTAGGACTTTTAAAAAAAGAGGACGACCAATATATCTTCACTAAAAAGTACGAGATCAAACCGGCGGAATTCAAAATAACCACGACACCGAATTCAATGTTGATCCGCTGTAATTCAGCAACTGTAAATGGCTATGCCTATGTGTTGAACAAAGAGATTGCGTTGCAGAAAAGTGGTTTTACCATAAACTATCAGTTGGAAAATACCGGCGAAAAGGATATTCGTACTGATGAATATGCCCATAACTTTATGGCCATAAACAAAGCTTTGATAGGAAGTGATTATGTGTTGAAGTTTCCATTTCAAATAAAGCCTGAACACTTTGGGGAAACGGTGAATCTTGAACAAAAAGTCGTTTTAGGGCCAAATGAAATTGGCTTCAAAGGTACGCCCAACGAGCAATTCTTTTTCACTAATCTCTCAGGAGGGGAGCAGGTTGATGCGGCTTGGGAATTGCTGCATCATAAGCATAAGATCGGGATTAGTGAAACAGCAAATTTTAAAACCAACAAAGTGAATCTTTGGGGATGGAAACATGTGATCAGTCCTGAGCTGTTTATTCCTATTTTTATTCAACCTGGCGAATCAACGGAATGGTCCCGAACCTATAAGGTGTTTAATATAAATTGAGTGACCCTAAAAACGGGCGGTTCGTAATCTAGTTAAGAAAACCCAATGATAAAAGAAACCAGCGAATGGCTTTACCAAAATAATACAACGGATACCGTGCGCTATGTCTTGGGCGAAAAAAGCGAAAACATGGTGGCCTGTATTGGGGTCAATCCGAGTACGGCAAGACCCAATGAATTGGACAATACCCTAAAATCGGTAAAACGAATCTCGAAATTCAACGGCTTTGACGGGTGGATCATGTACAATGTATATCCGCAACGGGCAACAGATCCAGCTCATTTGCACAGCGAAATGGATCCTGAATTACAACAGAAAAACAGCGAGATTTTACGTCAATCAATACAGGATTTAGGTATAGATACCATTTGGATGGCCTATGGCGATTTAATTGAATCAAGAACGTATTTATCGTATTGTTTGACAAGTTTGTATTCCCATTTGAAACCCCTCAATTTGAGTTGTAAAATAATTGCGGCCCCAACCAAAAAAGGGCATCCAAGGCATCCGTTGTATAAACCAACCGAGAGCCTTTTTGTCGACTTTGATATGGACAAATACGTGAACGAAAAACTAAAATTGCAAACAACCTAAAGAACAATAAATGAATACAGTAGATTGGATAGGTTTTGTGGGTGTTTTTCAAATACTATTGGCATATGTGCTGAATATTTTTGGGAGATTGGAAAAGAACGACCTAACGTTTATTCTATTGAATCTTATCGGGGCGAGTTTGGCTTGTTTGGCTTCCATTTTAATGAAGTATATGCCTTTTATAATCTTGGAAGGTGTTTGGGCCTTGGTATCATTAATCGCCTTATTGAAATATAAAAAAGCAAATTAAATGGCAGGAGAAACAGATCTAGCGCAACTCATAAAGAGAATGACGCCATCACTGAACAAAGGGGATTATGTGTTCGCTACGGTAAAGGATATAAGCAAAATCAATAGAAATGCTACGATTTGTGAATTCAAGGAAGAAGAAGGAGTTACTCTAGTCATCGAGAAGCGCAAAGCGGACGAACTACAACTTGATTATGAATATATCGCGGCTTGGATTACCCTTAAGATCCATTCTTCTTTGGATGCCGCAGGTTTAACCGCTTTGTTTTCAACAGCACTGGCGAAAAACAATATAAGCTGCAATGTTATTGCCGGGTATTACCACGACCACATCTTTGTAGTTAAAGAAGATGCGCAAAAAGCAATTCAAGTTTTAACGGATCTGTCCAAGAACTATAAATAAAACCAGTTACCAACATAGGTCATTTTTCTGCGCTTGCCCTAAGCTGAAAACACGTATTTTTATACAACATGATTTCAGCTAAACGATCCTATCGAATGTTACGAGCGAAAATCATAGACTAACCGTTTTTATTAATTTAAAAGGAATAAGTAGTATGGGAAAATATGTAAAGATTTCAATTTTGTTGTTACTAATAGGCTGTAAACCTGATAGCAAAAACGACCAGGGTTTAGTGGAAGTCAACCAAGCAACCATAGGCCATCACATAGAACGTTTGGCATCGGATGAATTTATGGGAAGAAAGCCATTTACAGAAGGAGAGGTTAAGACAGTTAGTTATTTAGAAGAGGAGTTTTCAAAACTTGGCCTTTTACCGGGAAATGGTGATAGCTTTTTTCAAGATGTTCCCTTGGTTGAAATTACGGGAACCCCCTCTGATAAAATGAAAATTTCAGGGCCTAATGGCGATTTTAATTTGAATTATTTGGAAGCTATGAGCATTTTAAAAAATGGATTGAAGAACGTCTAGAATGAAAAAAATTGCAGCCATCATTATTATTTTACTCTTTTCAAAAGTATCAGCACAAACTGATAATGTACTTTGGTCATCTTTTCAGATACAAAAAAGTATTTCAAAAAATACAACAGTAAATATGAAACCTATTTTTAGGTTTAATGATGATATTTCATCTTACGAAAACATGTCTGTAGATTATTTTGTAAAACAAAAACTTGGTAATGGTTGGTCAACACAGTTACTGGGTCGAACATGGTTTTTACCAAGTAGCCCGAATAGACAAATGATTTGGTTAGACGTGGCGCTTTCTAAATCGATACATAAAATAAAAATTGATAATAGACTACGATACCATTGGGAATTAGATATAAATGATAGAAGTGATCCAGATTTTTTTAGATGGCATACAAAATTTAGCTTTAAAAATTCGAGTGCTTTTACACCCTATATTGGTATTGAACCATGGCTTAGAACAAATACTCAAAACAAGTTTCAACGTATCCGCTATGAGCCTGGCGTTATTTGGATCTTAAACACAGATATTTCTATAAATTTACAATATCGCCATGAAGAAAGTATTAATTTGAGCCCAAAACGGATTACTAACTTTATTGTTTTTAATTTGTTATATAAGATTTAGATGGTTCATTTTAGCTATTAATAAAACTGTTAGAACACCTAAAATAAATAATTGCTTAATACTTAATAAAATCAAATCTCAATTTGAAATCCGTCGTATGCCAAATGAACATTTTTTGGCAACTGTTTTTCAACAGCACTGGCCAAAAACAATATAAGCTGCAATGTTATTGTCGGGTATTACCACGACCACATCTTTGTAGTTAAAGAAGATGCGCAAAAAGCAATTCAAGTTTTAACGGATCTGTCCAAGAACTATAAATAAAACCAGTTACCAACATAGGTCATTTTTCTGCGCTTGCCCTAAGCTGAAAACACGTATTTTTATACAACATGATTTCAGCTAAACGATCCTATCGAATGTTACGAGCGAAAATCATAGACTAACCGTTTTTATTAATTTAAAAGGAATAAGTAGTATGGGAAAATATGTAAAGATTTCAATTTTGTTGTTACTAATAGGCTGTAAACCTGATAGCAAAAACGACCAGGGTTTAGTGGAAGTCAACCAAGCAACCATAGGCCATCACATAGAACGTTTGGCATCGGATGAATTTATGGGAAGAAAGCCATTTACAGAAGGAGAGGTTAAGACAGTTAGTTATTTAGAAGAGGAGTTTTCAAAACTTGGCCTTTTACCGGGAAATGGTGATAGCTTTTTTCAAGATGTTCCCTTGGTTGAAATTACGGGAACCCCCTCTGATAAAATGAAAATTTCAGGGCCTAATGGCGATTTTAATTTGAATTATTTGGATGATTATGCACTAGTTGCCGAAAAAATTGAAGCTGAGAATACCCTTGATAATTCCGAACTTGTTTTTGCAGGTTTTGGTATTGTAGCTCCAGAATATGGTTGGAATGATTATGAGGGGATAGATTGGAAAGGAAAAACAGCAGTGGTTTTAATAAACGATCCTGGTTTTAAATCTGGGGATTCAACATTGTTCAAGGGTAATGAAATGACCTACTACGGTCGTTGGACGTATAAGTATGAAGAAGCGGCCAGACAAGGTGCAGCTGGAGTACTTATTATTCACGATACCGAACCAGCCTCTTATGGTTGGAACGTGGTTCAATCAAGCTGGAGAGGCGGCCAATTGAATATAGAGAGCACTAATCCAGTTGCGGATATCAACGCATGGATCAGTAATGAAAGTGCCAAAAAGTTATTTGAGGCTTCTTCTTATAAAGGGGAAGATTATAAAGTGATCGCCGGAAAAAAGGGCTTTAAGCCAATTGCATTGGGGCTAACAGCCTCGGTCAAGGTTAATAATGCACTTAAAAGGGATGTTTCGAAAAATGTAGTCGCGATTTTACCAGGTACAGAAAGAAAGGATGAGTATATCATTTATTCGGCACATTGGGATCATTTCGGAATTGGTATACCGGTAGATGGTGACTCCATTTATAATGGAGCTCTTGACAACGCCTCCGGAACAGCTTGCTTATTGGCAATTGCGGAAGCATTTAAAAAATCTGGTCCAACCAAACGTTCTATTGTTTTTATGGCTGTTACTGGAGAAGAACAAGGTTTATTAGGATCAGCCTATTATGCTGAAAATCCTATTTTTGAATCTAAAAAAACAGTGGCAAATATTAATATGGATGGTGTTATGAGTCCGGGACGAATGAAAGATTTAACCATTACGGGCTTTGGGCATTCAGAAATGGATGAATATGCTAAAGTAGCTGCCGAAAAACAAGGACGTTATGTAATTCCTGATCCTGAAGCGGAAAAAGGATACTTTTTTAGATCAGATCACTTTAATTTCGCCAAAATTGGTATCCCAGCCTTGTTTGCTGGAGGAAGCTATGAACATTTTGAAAAAGGTATTGAATATGCAAAACAGGTGAATGATGATTATCAACAGTATAAATATCATCAACCATCAGACGAGTTTGATCTTGCAACAACCGATTTAAGTGGTTCGCAATTCGATGCTCAACTTTTTTACAATATTGGTTTACGATTGGCGAATGAAGAATACTTTCCTAAATGGTATGACGGCAGTGAATTCAAAGCTGCTAGGGAAAACAACTAATGATTAATATAGGGGCGTTTTTACAAACTTTAAAAATAGCCAAGACATTCAGTAAATTCCTATAAAACCAATCCATACCAAATTGACCAAAAGAAATATTGTAATTGCATCACCTTTTTTGATTATTGCCGCAAATTTCGGGGCTGCTTTTGCATTTGGACCAATCATTGGAAAATGGTCTTTCATCCCAATGATTCTTATTGGCTGGACACTTTGGCTGTTTTTCATTATAAAATTTGGGGGAATTGATTCAATTAAAAAATGGCTTAAAAAACCAACTGGGTCAATTGGTTGGAGTTTGTTGGCAATAGTAATCGGATTAATTCCATTACCGCTCTTCATATTTCATTCCGAGACATTATTAAGGTGGCACATATGGTTGCCTTGGATCTTATTGGCCTTGATCAATCCATGGATTGAGGAATTTTATTGGCGCGGACTATTATTGGATTTTACAGAAAATTGGTCAAAATGGACTTCAGTCCTATACGGTAGTTTACTGTTTGCCATAAATCATGCAGCTTTTGGAATAAACTCAGAATTGAATAGCGGATTCGAAATCATAATTTCAACACTGATTATGGGTATTGTCTGGGCAATTGTTTATACAAAAACCAAGAGTTTGAGATGGGTAATATTCGCTCATTTTTTGGTGGATTCTTTAGGACTTTCAGCTGCTGCTTTTTTGGACTTATGGGAAAAAGGAACTTGGTAATGCTAATTAAAAAACTGGAACTAAATATTATTCAAGAAGTAATTGCATTATGTTCTTTAGTGTCTTTGAATCATTCTAAATTATAACCTATTTTTCTTGAATATTCCGTAAATTAGAGCTCTAAAAATGAGTGTTTATTACAGATGAAGCAAGCAACTCCCTATAAACCTAAGAATAAAGTACGTATTGTTACGGCAGCCTCCCTTTTTGATGGGCATGATGCTGCCATCAACATCATGCGCCGCATCATCCAAGCCACTGGGGTCGAGGTCATTCATCTGGGGCATGACCGCAGCGTTGAAGAGGTCGTTAATACTGCTATACAGGAAGATGTCAATGCCATTGCCATGACTTCCTATCAGGGTGGGCACAACGAGTATTTCAAGTATATGTATGATTTGTTACAAGAAAAAGATGCAGGCCACATCAAAATATTCTGTGGCGGTGGTGGCGTTATCCTTCCTGAAGAAATCAAGGATTTAATGAACTATGGCATCACCCGTATTTACTCGCCCGATGATGGTCGTACGATGGGCTTGCAAGGGATGATCAATGATTTGGTTGAAAAGTCTGATTTTCCTCTCGGTGACAGCCTGAATAACGAATTTGAGCTTTTGACCAAAAAGATGCCCCAGGCAATAGCCCGAGTGATTTCTGCTGCTGAAAACTTTCCGAAGGTGGCAAAAAGCACACTAGAGGCAATCCATGCCAAAAACGAATCCTCCAAAATTCCAGTCCTTGGTATCACGGGTACCGGCGGTGCCGGGAAATCCTCTTTGGTCGATGAGTTGGTACGACGTTTTTTAATCGATTTTCCCAAAAAGACCATCGGTATCATTTCTGTTGATCCTTCCAAACGAAAAACAGGTGGTGCCTTGCTTGGAGACAGAATCCGAATGAACGCCATTAATAATCCCCGTGTTTACATGCGGAGTTTGGCAACCCGTCAAAGTAATTTGGCACTATCAAAGCACGTACAAGAAGCGGTGGATATCTTAAAGGCCGCTGAGTACGACCTTATCATCCTTGAAACTTCGGGCATTGGGCAATCCGATACCGAGATTATAGAACATAGCGACCTATCGCTCTATGTAATGACACCGGAATTTGGAGCTGCTACCCAACTCGAAAAGATCGACATGCTCGATTTTGCCGACCTCGTGGTCATCAACAAATTTGACAAACGTGGCGCTCTTGACGCAGTCCGTGATGTGAAGAAACAATACATGCGCAACCATAATTTGTGGGATACGCATCAAGATGATTTGCCCGTTTTTGGCACAATAGCTTCACAATTCAACGATCCGGGCACGAACACGCTCTACAAGGCGGTGATGGATCAGCTGGTTGAAAAGACCAATGCCAACTTGAAATCCACCATTGCCGTTTCAAAGGAAATGTCCGAAAAGATTTTTGTGATTCCCCCGGCCCGTACACGCTACCTTTCGGAAATTGCTGAAAGCAACCGATCCTATGACCAAAAGGTAAACGAACAAGTGATTGTGGCACAAAAGTTATATGGCATCTTTAAAACGATTGAAGCTGTCACCGAGACAACTCCAAAATTGGATAAGTCTGGAATTACTTTTAAGTCTGTCAGTTCGAGCCTGCCTGTTCGGCAGACTGGCGCAGTCGAGAACAAAGACTTTGTAAGAATGCTTGTTGCCGAATTCGACCGCATCAAAATGGACTTTGACCCCTACTATTGGGAGATGTTGATGCAATGGGATGAAAAGGTCAAAAGATACAAAGACCCCAAGTACAGCTTTAAGGTGAGGGGTAAAGAAATTAAGATTGAAACCCATACCAAATCGCTTTCGCAGAATGACATCCCAAAGGTGGCCTTGCCAAAATACCAAGCCTGGGGTGACCTATTGCGATGGATGCTGCAAGAAAACGTACCTGGCGAGTTTCCATATACATCAGGTTTATATCCGTTTAAAAGAATGGGTGAAGACCCTTCGCGCATGTTTGCTGGCGAAGGTGGCCCCGAGCGTACCAATCGCCGTTTTCATTATGTGAGTTTGGGTTTGCCAGCCAAACGGCTTTCCACTGCTTTTGACAGTGTTACCCTTTATGGAAACGACCCAGGCCATCGTCCCGATATTTATGGAAAGATTGGCAATGCAGGCGTTTCTATCTGTTGTTTGGACGACGCGAAGAAACTATATTCGGGCTTCAACCTAGCAGATGCCATGACCTCGGTGAGCATGACGATCAACGGCCCAGCGCCCATGTTATTGGGTTTCTTTTTGAATGCCGCGATTGACCAGCAATGTGAACTGTATATCAAAGAAAACGGCCTTGAAAAAGAAGTCGAGGCAAAGATTCAAAAGCGCTATAAAGGAAAGGGTATTGAACGCCCACGCTACAACGGTGAAATGCCGGAAGGCAACGACGGTCTAGGTTTGTTGTTATTGGGCGTTACAGGTGATCAAGTGCTTCCGCAGGATATCTATTATAAGATAAAGACCAAGACGCTCTCGCAAGTGAGAGGTACGGTACAGGCTGATATTTTAAAGGAAGACCAAGCGCAAAATACCTGTATCTTTTCTACCGAGTTCGCACTGCGATTGATGGGCGACGTACAGCAATATTTTATAACAGAGAAGGTGCGTAATTTCTATTCCGTGTCCATTTCGGGCTATCATATTGCCGAGGCGGGTGCCAACCCTATTTCGCAATTGGCCTTTACACTTTCCAACGGTTTCACCTATGTGGAATACTATTTGAGCCGTGGCATGGACATCAACCAATTTGGTCCTAACCTTTCTTTCTTTTTCAGCAATGGCGTCGACCCCGAATATGCGGTGATTGGCCGTGTAGCCCGTAAAATTTGGTCCAAGGCGATGAAAGAGAAGTACGGTGCCAACGAGAGGGCGCAGATGCTCAAATATCACATTCAAACCTCAGGACGAAGTTTGCATGCACAAGAGATAGACTTTAACGACATCCGTACCACCCTGCAAGCACTGTATGCCATCTATGACAATTGTAATTCGTTGCACACCAATGCCTATGACGAAGCTATCACTACCCCCACCGAGGAGTCGGTGCGCAGGGCGATGGCTATTCAGTTGATTATCACAAATGAATTGGGCTTGGCAAAGAATGAAAACCCCATCCAGGGAGCTTTTATTATTGAAGAATTAACCGATTTGGTCGAGGAAGCCGTACTGCAGGAATTTGACCGTATCACCGAACGAGGTGGTGTCTTGGGTGCCATGGAAACCATGTACCAGCGTAGCAAAATACAAGAAGAAAGTTTGTATTATGAGACCTTGAAGCATTCGGGTGAATACCCTATTATTGGGGTGAACACCTTTTTAAGTTCCAAGGGGTCGCCCACCATAATGCCCGCTGAAGTGATCCGCGCAACCGAGGAGGAAAAGCAATTTCAAATCCAGACAAAAGAAAACCTCAACATGGCAAATGCAGCCCATGTTCAAGAACAGTTGAAAGCCTTACAAAATGCTGCCATCAATAATGAAAACCTTTTTGAAAAACTGATGGAAGTCACCAAAGTTTGTTCGCTGGGGCAGATTACTTCAGCATTGTTTGAAGTGGGTGGGCAGTATAGAAGGAATATGTGAGAAAGGATTGTAATAACCTTTTGTGCTGGTGTATAAAAGTTTGTCAATTCGAGTGAATTTCACAAATGAAAAATGAGTGAAATTAGTATCGAGAATCAAATCAATAATTATTAAAACCGTTCTCGATACAATTTTCTATCGAAACCCACTCGAACTGACGTCTAGTTGAGTTCATAAAATAAATTGTACACTGGGTTTGGATTACATTTAAGATTCATTCTTCTTTAGAAGGTGCAAGTTTCTAGTGCGCCTTTTTCTTAAGCTATTAATAGATATTATTCTGTAGCTGGTTTGTGGTACTTAAAATTCCTGTTTGCCTTTGTGTCATCTCGACCGATGCTAAAGGGGAAATTGTGCAATTAAACATGAACAAAACCGTTTTTATAAAATGAAAATATGTTTTAATGAACGCAAATAAAACCGTCGTTATTGGTGTCATATTATATGTTGTTTTATTCATTATAATGTCCATTTCATTTGTGAACACGAAGTTTACTGGAAATGATCCTGCTGGGAATGGTATGGCAAAGGGCTTGACATTTTTTTATGGTCTGGGAATACTATTTATAATCGCAGTCATCCTCACGATTATAAACGCTTTTTTTCTGAATAGGGTTACACACCTTTGGATCAAGTTCATTTTTTTTATTCCGGTTTTATTGCCTTTAGTGATTTTTGGAATTGAATATTTTGAGATAGGAAGTCCTAGACCACCTAGTGCAGCTGAACAAGTTCATAGGTTGACCATTGAAGTCAGAACAACTAAAAAATTAGAAAACCCAAGGTATTCCTTCAGATCTTCAAAAGGGGGTTCTCACAGTAAATTGAACTATAAAAAAGCTGAAGACAACTTTCATTTTTATGAAAATAGTAACGCGATATTTTATGAGACTGGTAGAAAGTTTTATGTCCGTTCCGACGAATTTGAAACTCCGGTATATCAATTAGAGATTCCCTATGAACTTGAGATTGTTCCTTTTACAAATTGGGAGACTTTTTTTAAAACAAAAAGTGAGTCTCAAGATTCAATTAAACTTGAATTTAGGTATAAAATAACCAAATAACCGGTTTCTATAAGGTATAAAGCAATAACAGAATTATGGGTTTAGATCAATAAAATACATGACTAAAGCTTCTTCAATCGTATATCCCGGTACTCCACTTTCATAGGCGGACCCACATGTACTTGCATGCCCAAAAAGCCAGAGGCCATTCGGTTGATGGTATCATTGTCAGTAACATCGCTCATTAAAATACCATTGATGTAATGCTGCAAACGGTTCCCTTTAATGATGAGGTGGGCTTCATTCCATTCGTTATTGATTTTTGTGCGTAAAGAATCTATATGACCCAATGTAACCGTGACCGATCGACTTTGCCAAGCATTGTTCTCAATATTGGCCCGTAAGGAAGCTGGATTTTCGGCATTTTCTTGTGAAGAGATTGCTGTCTTTTCACCCCGATAGGCTAAAGTGGTACGTTTTCGCTCCTCATAATTTTGACCGGTATAGCGATGCTTGCCATCAATATCGGCTTGGTAGCCACGTAGGGCATAGGGGATGGTGTCCAGCAGTTCACTGCGATAATTAATACCACTATTTCCACTCTCGGAAATTCGAAATTCCGTTTTCAACTCAAAATCGTTTAATTCGTTTTTATAAATTAAAAAGGTATTGGCTTTTAACAAGGTCTCCGGGGTAATTTCACCAATGATACTGCCATTTTCGACACGCCAGTAGGTAGAGTCACCTTCCCAATCTGTCAAGGAGGTACCATCAAAAATGGACACGAAACCTACTTGTTCCGAAGCTAGGGTAACGGATTGTTCTTCGGTGATCTTGGTTTGTTTTTCCCGACAGGAGAATAAACTCCCTGACAATAATAAAACCACCAAAATTTGAGAGATAATAAATGGCCTTCTAGTACTTGTCCGATTCATTGGTTTGAAATTTTAAAGGAATTATGATCTGTACCTAAATGTAATGAATTTACTTTTTGTATGCTTCGCTATGGTTTTTAGGTTAAGCTTTATTAAAAACCGCAGTGGTTATTTAGAAGCGTACTAAATTTGTACAAAATGAACCATTTTGATTGATAAGTGCAATAGCATAAACCCTTTTTTGTTAAATTCGTTTTATGGGAGATTCTAAGACTAATTCATGTGCTAGCAGCGAAAATACTTATGAAGATGCACTTATCTGTTTGCAAAAAGATCTAGTTCACTTGCAGGAATGGGTGCGAACAAAAGGCTTAAAGGTGGTTATTATTTTTGAAGGCCGGGATGCCTCTGGAAAAGGAGGCACCATCAAAAGAATTACTGAGCCCTTGAATCCGCGTGTCTGTAGGGTAGTGGCATTAGGGGTGCCAACTGAGAAAGAAAAAACACAGTGGTATTTTCAGCGTTATGTGGCACATTTGCCTGCTGCTGGGGAAATCGTGATCTTTGACCGTAGTTGGTACAACAGAGCCGGAGTCGAAAAGGTTATGGAATTTTGTACCGATGATGAGTACGAAGAGTTTTTACGTTCCTGTCCCGATTTTGAACGTATGTTGGTACGGTCGGATATCATGCTGCTGAAATACTGGTTTTCGGTTAGTGATGAGGAACAGGAGAAACGTTTTAAGAGCCGTATAAAAGACCCAATGAAGCGCTGGAAGTTCAGCCCAATGGATTTGGATTCCCGTGCCCGATGGCTGGAATATTCAAAAGCCAAGGACGATATGTTTGCGCATACCGATACCAAACAAGTGCCTTGGTATGTAGTGAATGCAGATGACAAGAAAAAAGCACGGCTTAATTGTATTGACCATATCTTAAGTCAGATTCCGCATAAAAAAATGAAGTATGAGTCGATTGACCTTCCTCCTTTACCCCAACATGCAGGTTATGTGCGACCCCCTATGAAATACCAAACATTCATACCTGAAAAATATTGAAAAAAGGTACCGAATCAATTTCATTTTATGTGTCTGACAAATCCTATAATACAACTGAAGCAAATTCTTATTTTTCAAAAAAATTACAAACCTAAAGATGGCTACATATATTGCCGAATACGTCGCTACCCATAAAATAATCCAGATCGAGGAGCACTCTTGTTTTATTTGGAATCAGGATCCTGGAGACATTGATGTTGAAATGCTTATAGGGAAAATCATAAGGGAATGTTCAATCCATTTTTATACGGTACTCGTTGGGTCCAGTTACAGCGTAGCCATTGAGGATATTTCTGTAGACATTATAAAAACCAAAATGTTCACTGGGTAGAAATGCCGCGTTTGTGGCCCATTTGTGAAATATCGCATGTCATACAATTATGAAATGGATTGGAATGATAAAGAAAGTAGCATTGCTTATGCCTTTAGTTCAAGAAATGGTAAGAAAACAAAAACATGCCGTACACTAATGCCATAAAGTTCAAAATTGGTCTGTTAGTCCTTACATTGATGAATTTTGGAGTTGCAGGTCTTCTCGCCCAAGGCCAGGATGATGGCTACATCATGACTGTTAATGGTAGATTGGAAATCAATGATATGGGAAAAACATTGATTCATGAACATATTGTCACAAATTTCAATGGTACCGAGAATCCCAATGCGCCTTTTGAGGACCAAGAAATAGCGATCGATTTGATCTTGCCTTATTTGAAATATCTAAAGTCTTTAGGATATAAAACACTTTTCGAATGTACACCAAGTTATATTGGTAAAAATGTTGTCTTGTTACAAGAACTTTCGAAGCGATCAGGCATTCACATTGTTACTAACACCGGGTATTATGCTGCAGTTAATAAAAAATATCTTCCAAAACATGTATATACCGAATCGGCCGAAGTATTGGCTGAAAGGTGGTATCATGAATGGCAAAAAGGGATATCGGATACGGGAATACATCCGGGTTTTATAAAATTAGGGGTTGGGGCCGGTGTTCTGGATAGTATAGAACAAAAGATTGTGAACGCCGGAATGCTAATGAGTGAAAGAACGGGCTTGACCCTTGCTGTACACACGGGTGATGGTGAAAGTATAAAAAGTCAATCTTTAATGGCAAAGGAACATAATTTTGATTTGAACAAATTAATTTGGGTACATGCCCAAAATGGCACGGATGAAGAACGCATAAGCATGGCCGAAAAGGACATATGGATCAGTCTTGATGGAGTCAACGAAACCAAAGTGGAAAAATACGTTGCAATGATCGTAAAACTCAAGGAGCGTTCGTTATTGCATAAATTACTAATATCCCATGATGATGGTTGGAGTGTTGAACTTACGAAGGGCGAGTTATCCCTCAAACTTTTTGGAAATGGAAATAGCCAACCCTACCGTACCATTTCGGAAATATTGCAAAAAAGGCTTTACGAAGTCGGATTTAACAAAGCACAAATTGATTTAATTTTAATTGAAAATCCAAAAAGGGCAATGGCAATTCACGATTGAAATTACCATACCTTCCAATTAGTGTTCCATAGTGCTTCCATTTGTGGGTTTTATCCAAAAGGAATAGGTGTATTCGGTATCCTTTAATAAATACTCCTCGATAAAATTGTACGCAAAGGAATTGCCCCCTAAGGCCGATGTTTTATGATCCACATTCAATGTTACATAATCTGCTTTTTCAATATCATTGGTATGGGTGGCGTTAGTTAAGTTTTGCAAGCTGTAATTATGGGCTGAAATATTCAGGTCTTCCCCTTCAACAACAAAACCAAGGCCAGCATCATTACTCAAGCGTGCCCATTGCACATCGCTTTTATTGCCGTTTTCCTGGGGTCGTATATAAGGCACATATTGAGCATCAATCGTAGAGGAATACACACCAATTTTGGATCCTGTTTTACGATCAGGATAATTCTCAAAGGGTCCCCTGCCGTACCATTCCAAATTTTGGGTTTCTTTGGGCAAGAGCAGTTGCATGCCCACTTTTGCTAAGGGTTTCATCGTAAAATAGTCCTTTACTCCGTACCCAAAGGCAGCTAGGGATACTAAAAGGAGAAGGAATGGAATAATCATCAAGAGAAGCTTCACGAACTTTCGTTTCACTTTTTTTCCAATAAGAATCAATATAAAAAGCATAATCAAAGTACTAATGATTCCTGCGATAAATGCCATTTTCGCCATACCTCCGAAAACTTTGGGTGGCATTAATCTATGGTCCGTCTTAATAAATCCATTGCCCAAAAGGGTATAGGTGGTTTCATAGTCGAATGTTGTTGCCGGGCTTTTTAATTTCCCTTTAACTTTAATATGAACCTCATTGTCAGCTACCTCTTCAATCAAGTATTTGCTAACATGGATTTGCATTTGATCCAATCCCATATTTGTCCATTGGGTGCCATTGGAAACCAAAAAAGGAATATTGGCATTGCCCCTATCGTTATCTGTTGGAGCTCTCCATAAATTCGGTTTGGGGCCTTGGGCAAAAACCAGTTTCCCCGATTTTCGATAGTTTTCCAGAAGTCCGTTTTCTGTATTGAAAGTAAGGCTGAAGGCATCATTCTCAAAGGTGATAATGTTATCGGATGCTACTTTTTTAATTGAACTCCCTGTAGTTGCGATGGCTAGTTCTTTCTCCGCTTGTACCAAGGTGAATTGCTCCCAAGCAACTTCATGTCCAGCGTTGGCCCAGTTAAGGGTGTCATTTAAAACTAGGCTGAGAGTCAAATGATAGTCTTTGTTTTTTTGGAAGGTATTTTGGTTTATTGGAACCTGAACCTCTTGTGATTCGTCAGGCTTCAAATTTGTTACAGCAATACTTCCAGTATTAATGCTTTCCCCTGAAGCGGTTAAGTTCCATTGTAGTTGGGTGAAATTCAGGTTTTGATGAAAATAGTGATTGGTGATTTTGAATGTTCCGGTATTCAAATCAATGGCATCGAATTTTACAAATTGCTGGACCTTTTTTACTTCCTCAAGGGCCGGATGCGGCTCGCGATTGGGAAATATCAATCCGTTTATACAAAAGTTGGAATCACCTATTTCATCCCCGAAATCACCTCCATAGGCATAAAATTCATTCCCGTTTTGGTCTTTTTTTACCAAACCTTGATCTACCCAGTCCCATATAAATCCGCCTTGCATGTTGGGGTTTTTTTCAAAGACGTCCCAGAACTGTTTAAAATGTCCTGTACTATTGCCCTGTGCATGGGCGTATTCACAAATAATATAAGGTCTAAGGGAGTCGGCAACTGCATTTTCCAAGGCCTTTTCAGGCATGGGGTACATGGTGGATCCAATTTCCTGATTTGCAGGACCTCCCATTTTTTCCATGAGCATCATTCCTCCTTTAACCTTGCCTAGAAGATTGGCCTCTTCAAATTCTTTAAGACCAATACCAATATCCTTACTCTCGTAATGTATGGGTCTATTGCTATGATCTATGCTACGTATGGCCTCTCCCATTGCATCCAAATTTGGACCATAACCTGCTTCATTACCAAGTGACCACATAACAACCGAAGTAAAATTCTTATCGCGTTCAACCATAGCAATCCCACGGGCAACAATAGCATTTTTCCATTCAGGAAACTTTACGGGACTTAGGTTGTAATTGAACCAGAGGTCATGGCTTTCCAAATTAGCTTCATCCATTACATAAAGTCCATATTCATCACAAAGTTCATACCAGCGGGTTTGGTTGGGATAGTGCGAAGTACGAACAGCATTGAAATTGTATTGTTTCATCAATTTTACATCCTGTACCATAGAGGCCTCATCTAAGGCACGCCCCTTATAAGGATCAAATTCATGCCGATTGACCCCTTTGAACAAAGGAGCTACACCATTGATAAGTACTTGACCGTTTTTGATTTCCACCTCTCGAAAACCAATCTTTTTGGCAACCGTTTCCATAGACCCATCCTCAGCTTTCAGATTTAGGACCAAGGTGTAAAGGTTAGGGGTTTCAGCCGTCCATTTTTTTGGGTTTTGAACCGGAAAATTCACTTGAACATCAGCTTGTTTATATTCCGTTGTTTCGTTTACTACTTCTTGACCTGCTTGATCCAATAAAAGAAACTGAATATTTCCATCATAAGTTGCTGTGGCATTGTCTAAGTGTACATTTATAGAAAGAGTCGCATTAGTATAGTTGGTATCCAAATCAGTTACTACTTGAAAATCATCGAAATTGGTTTTTGCCTTTCTGTATAAATACACATCCCTATAAACACCGCTCAACCTCCAGAAATCCTGGTTTTCCATATAACTGCCATCAGACCAGCGAATCACTTGTAGGGCCAATGTGTTTTCACCTGTTTTAATATATGGGGTAACATCAAATTCCGCTGTTGTCATACTCCCTTGGCTATAACCCACTTTCACCCCGTTTACCCAGAGATAAAAAGCTGATTGTACCCCATCAAAGGCTAGAATCGTTTTGTCTTGTGACCAAGAGGCATCAAGATTGAAATCATGCCGGTACAATCCCGTTTCATTGCCTTCATGGGGTACAGAAGGAGGATTGCTTTCAAAAGGCATGGAGATATTGGCATAAATAGGCATTCCGTGACCTTCCAA
>CAZYQR010000022.1:0-19156 GCA_964649755.1 uncultured Maribacter sp.
CGTTGTTGGTCGCATAGTCTTATATGAATTGACCAGACATAGCGATCACCATTATAAATCATCCAAGAAATATCAGATTTTGGACTATCATGATATTTCACCTCAAATGCCATACGGATATCCTACATCTATGGTTCTGTCATTTCTACCTCCCCTTTGGTTCAAAGTAATGAACCCAAGAATTCCTGCAGGGATGAAAACATCATAGAACCATTGAATATTGCATAAAGCTCCTTCTTGAACCCATTGCGAATTTACGCTACAAGAAATCAATCTTTAAGGTATAGCGGACTGCCTTTTTTATACCTTTGCACTTCAATTTTTTAACTATGCCCAAAAAAGTCAGAGTCAGATTTGCTCCCAGTCCAACCGGTCCTTTGCATATTGGTGGAGTGCGTACTGCCTTGTTCAACTATCTATTTGCCAAGAAGCACAACGGCGATTTCATATTACGAATTGAGGATACCGATCAAAACCGCTATGTAGAGGGAGCGGAACAATATATTATCAATGCTTTGGATTGGTGTCGAATTCCTTACGATGAAGGACCAGGCAAAGATGGTGGTTTTGGACCGTATCGCCAAAGTGAGCGTAAACAGCTCTATGAACAGTATGCTATTGAACTAATAAATAGGGGTAAAGCTTATTATGCCTTTGATACATCTGAAAAATTAGACTTTCACCGCAAAGATCATGAAGCCAACGGAAAGACCTTTATCTATAACTGGCATAATAGGTTGAAATTGAATAATTCTCTATCGCTATCAGCTGAAGAAACCCAGGCCAAAATTGAAGCCGGGGAAGATTATGTGATACGTTTTTTATCTCCCCAAGATCAAAAATTGCTTTTAAAGGATATTATTAGAGGTGATATTGAGATAGATACCAACATCCTTGATGATAAAGTACTTTTTAAGAGTGACGGAATGCCCACCTATCATTTGGCCAATATTGTAGATGATCATTTAATGCAGATAAGCCATGTTATTCGTGGTGAAGAATGGCTGCCCTCCTTAGCATTGCATCAATTGCTTTACAATGCTTTTGAATGGGATGCGCCAGAATTTGCACACCTTCCACTGATTATGAAGCCCGTTGGAAAAGGTAAATTGAGTAAACGTGATGGTGAAAAGATGGGCTTCCCTATATTTCCATTATCCTGGAATGAGTCTCTTGGCTATCGTGAAGCGGGTTATTTTCCTGAAGCTGTCATCAACTTTTTGGCAATGTTAGGATGGAATCCCGGTACGGAGCAAGAAGTTTTTGATTTAGAAGAACTAGTTCAGGCCTTTACTCTAGAACGCGTACATAAGGCAGGTGCCCGTTTTGATCCTGAAAAGACCAAATGGTACAATCATCAATATTTACAAAAGAAAACCGATAGTGAGTTAGCAGATTTGTTTAGAATAGACCTAGCCAACAAGCAAATTTCTGGCTATGCTCAAAAAGACAACTATGTTGAAAAGGTAGTCGCATTGATTAAGGAAAGAGCAAATTTTGTGTCGGACTTTTGGGAATTGAGTGATTACTTTTTTGTATCTCCCACTAATTTTGATGAAAAAGCCGTTCGTAAACAATGGAAGGAGGATACTCCTCAAATAATGAGCGACCTTATCGGAGTCTTGGAAAGTATTCTAGATTTCTCATCTGAAAATATAGAAACATTGATAAAGGCATGGATCAATGAAAAAGAACTTTCCTTTGGTAAAGTTATGCCACCTTTGCGATTAGTAATTGTGGGGGCTATGAAGGGACCTCATTTATTCGATATTTTGGGCATGATAGGTAAAG
Organism: uncultured Maribacter sp.; assembly: GCA_964649755.1. Lineage (GTDB taxonomy): Bacteria > Bacteroidota > Bacteroidia > Flavobacteriales > Flavobacteriaceae > Maribacter_A. The sequence goes on from CAZYQR010000022.1 coordinate 1,792, forward strand.
AGGAAAGTATTTCAAGAATCAAAAAGGCCATATCCATATTTTAAGTTGAAGTTTGTAACAATAGACCCGATTTTCCTACAGATATGATAAAGCGTTTTTGTAAATTTATTCACTAATATAAAATTTATATACTATGGGTAATTTCATTCTTATACCGATTATTTTTTTCGGACTAATAATTCTATTTTCCTCATTCTTCATAGTAAAACAACAAACAGCGGTCATTGTTGAACGTTTTGGAAGATACCACAGTATACGACAATCTGGGTTACATATGAAAATACCCCTTGTAGACCGTATTTCAGCTCGTTTAGGTTTAAAAATACAACAGCTGGATGTGATTGTAGAAACCAAAACTTTGGATGATGTATTTGTGAAACTGAAAATTTCGGTACAATATGTTGTAATTAGAGAAAAAGTTTATGAAGCGTTCTATAAATTGGAATATCCGCATGATCAAATTACCTCCTATGTTTTTGATGTGGTACGTGCTGAAGTTCCTAAAATGAAATTGGATGATGTATTCGTTAAAAAAGATGACATCGCCATTGCTGTAAAATCTGAATTGCAAGAAGCAATGATTGAATACGGCTATGATATTATAAAGACCTTGGTTACAGATATTGACCCCGACGCTCAAGTAAAAGAGGCGATGAACCGTATCAATGCCTCAGAACGTGAAAAAATAGCTGCACAATTTGAAGGTGACGCCGCCCGTATCCTGATTGTAGAAAAAGCAAAAGCCGAAGCTGAAAGCAAAAGATTACAAGGAATGGGTATTGCAGACCAACGTAGGGAAATCGCTAGAGGGCTCGAAGAGTCTGTAGAGGTTTTGAATAAAGTGGGAATCAATTCACAGGAAGCTTCTGCGTTAATCGTTGTTACCCAACATTATGATACCTTACAATCCATCGGAGAGGAAACCAATACAAATTTAATTTTGTTGCCGAACTCTCCACAAGCCGGTAGTGATATGCTGAACAATATGGTTGCTTCGTTTACGGCAAGTAATATGATAGGAGAAGAAATGAAAAAGACTAATCCGAAAAAAGGATAGGATTCCAAATTGATAAACTGATAAATCCCTCTTAATAATATTAGGAGGGATTTTTTTCTTCTCTCTCTGAAAAAATAGGATTACTGCTGAATTCTATTTCTTTCAATACAATTCCTTAATTTAAAGACTTATTACGAAGCTTTGAGTAAATGAGCCAATGTATTCCATTGCCTACAAAAGAAAACCTCATAAAACCCTTTAAAACAAGCCATTTGTTATAAATAATACCGATTGATATATTTTAAACGATAAGAAATATCAATCTTAGTTGTTTTGTTGGATTTTCGCCCAAGTATCCCTCAATCCAACTGTTTTATTGAAAACCAGTTTCTCAGCAGTAGAATCAGAATCTACACAAAAATATCCTAACCTTTGAAATTGTACCCGATCTTCAACTTTGGAATTTTTTAAACTTGGTTCCAAAAACCCTTTGATAACTTTCAAAGAATCCGGATTTACAAATTCCATGAAATCCTTGTCCTTATGTGTATCTGGACTTTCATCCAAGAACAAACGATCATAAATTCGAACCTCAGCCTCCAAAGCGTGTTTTACAGAAACCCAATGTAAGGTTCCTTTCACTTTACGCAAACTTTCCTCCGTGCCACTTCCACTTTTACTTTTTGTATCATAAGTACACTGAATTTCCGTAATGTTGCCTTCAGCATCCTTGGTGCAGCTTTCTGCTCTAATGATGTAAGCATTCTTTAAGCGCACTTCGCCTCCTAGTTTCAATCTAAAGAACTTACGATTGGCTTCTTCCCTAAAGTCATTCTTTTCAATATAAATTTCCCTAGAAAAAGGAACTTGTCTCGTGCCGGCAGATTCATCTTCAGGATTATTCTCAGCAGCTAGCCATTCTTCTTCCCCTTCAGGATAATTGGTAATTACTACCTTAATTGGGTCTAAAACCCCCATTACCCGGGGAGATACCTTGTTTAAATGCTCCCGTAAATGAAACTCCAACAAAGAAACATCTATTAAATTCTCACGTTTGGCAATTCCAATGGTATCAGCGAAATTTCTAATAGATTCAGCCGTGTAGCCTCTTCTTCGTAGTCCCGAAATGGTAGGCATTCGTGGATCATCCCAGCCATTCACAACGCCTTCTTCAACCAATTTCAAAAGCTTACGTTTACTGACTACGGTATGACTTAAATTTCTTCGCGCAAATTCCCGCTGCTTTGGCCGTACTGTCTTCTCATCATATACCTGATCCAAAAACCAGTCGTATAGTTCACGGTGCATTGCAAACTCCAAAGTGCACAAAGAGTGTGAAACCTGCTCTATATAGTCACTTTCACCATGGGTCCAATCGTACATCGGATAAATACACCAATCTGTATTTGTTCTATGATGGGCCTTATGCAGTATTCTGTACATGATAGGGTCCCGCATTAACATATTCGAAGAACTCATGTCAATTTTTGCTCGTAGTACATGCGTGCCTTCTTTAAAATCACCTCTCTTCATTGCCTCTAACAATTGCATATTCTCTTCGACTGACCTTTCTCTAAAAGGACTATGCGTTCCCGGTTCGGTCGGTGTGCCTTTCTGGGCAGCCATTTCTTCAGAGGACTGGCTATCGACATATGCTTTCCCATTTTTAATTAAAATCACTGCCCAATCGTACAATTGTTGAAAATAATCAGAAGCATACCGTTCGGTATCCCATTGATATCCCAACCACTGAACATCCCGTTTTATGGCGTCTACGAACTCCTGTTCTTCCTTTACCGGATTGGTATCATCAAACCTAAGGTTTACAGGAGAATTATAACGTAATCCCAATCCAAAATTCAAGCAAATTGAGCTAGCGTGACCTATATGCAAATAACCATTAGGCTCTGGTGGAAAACGAAAACGCAATTGCTCTTTTGGGAACCCATTTTTAAGGTCTTCCTCAACGATGTGTTCCAAGAAATTCAATGATTTAGGAGCTTCACTCATTTGACTTTTTTTAAGAAGTGCAAAGGTAGGAAAAATGCAGCTATTGCGGGCTATCAAATACCCTAGCATACAAATAACACGGTTTCACAACATATTTGCAATACGCTACAACAATAAGTTTCTAACCGAGTAATAATATAACATATTTGTTCTTGAATAGTTTTGAATGATTGGCAGAGGCGTGATTAAGCTCGTTTAACTGCCAAAATCAAAACCAATTCAAACCCAAATCAAACAGCAAAACACGTTGAACAAAAAACTGTAACTACTTATGAAACGTACATCAAAGTTCCACATCCAGATGTTCCTAGTGGCTTTTTCGCTGTTGGCTCTTACTCCTCTATCTGCTCAAATCCTGGTAAATGCACCAGAACCTGCAGACAATCCTAATTTAGCTGGTAATTCTCCTTGGACCGCAATTTGTGCTGGTGTTGGCGGATTCAATGAATACTATGTAAATATATCATGGGCAGGTAATGCAAACGGCTCCAACGAATTTATATTGGAATTGTCAGATGCTACCGGAGATTTTACCAATGCGGTAGAACTTGTGAAGGTTGGCGATCAAAATGGAAATAGCTCCAAAGAGTTTGATATTGAATTTGCTATTCCGACCGATACAAGAGGCCAAGGATATAAAATGAGAGTCCGGTCAACGGACCCTGCAAATACAGGTGATGCGTCTGCAGCTTTCAACATGTATTACTTGGATGTTACTTCTAACATCAATATAAGTGATGACGGCAGCGGTGTGCCTCCTGGAACTATTTGTGCAACAGGGCCTATCACGCTTCAAGTCGATAATGTTACCAATCCGGAAACTTACCAATACATCTGGTACATGAGTGGTTCGCCAATAAGTGGCGAAACAGGTCATACCCTTAACGTAACTGCTTCTGGTATGTACTTCGCCTTAATAGATTATGGGCCAATATGTTCCGGTTCTGCAAACACAGATTCAAATATTGTAGATGTAACTATAGGTGGTGGTGGTGAAGGAATTTTTATCAACCCGCCAACTAAAACAGTTTTATGTGCTGGAGAAACAGAAACTTTGAGCATTAACACAACTGATCCTTCGTGGAATTATAGATGGTTTAAGAATGGCGTTGAAATCCCATCTGCAACATTAACCTCTTATACTGTAGATGCAAATACAGTAGATTTTGAGGGTGACTATCAGATTGAAATATCATCAACTATTATTTGCAACGAAATGTCCGCTCCTATAACAATGTCAAATGCGGATAGTTTTACCGTTACTTTAGACAATGCTCCTAATATTGTCTTATTACCATCCCAGACTGAAAATATAAGTATAAGTACTACAGCAATTTCGCCAACCTTTAAATGGTTTAGAAATGGAACCGAAATTTCTGGTGAGACCAACAATGCTATTAGTGTATCCCAGGATGGTACTTATTACGTCGAGGTAACCCAAGGAGGGGGAACTTGTCCTGGAACAATTAAAAATTCCGAGACAACAACAGTAGTTGTACCCGCATCATTCGAAATCATTGCCGATTATGCTTCTTCCTACACCGCATGTGTATCAACCGATATCGTTTTACAAGTTCTAACCATTAATGCTATAATGTCCGATTTAAGCAAGATAGATGTTACGGCAGATATCGCTTCAGATTTTACGTATCAATGGAAAAGAAATGGCGCTGATGTTGCTGGCGCTACCAATGGTTCTATTAGCCTGGTAGATATTTCAGAGAACGGTGATTATACCATTGAAGGCGTAGTAAATACTTATAATGCAACTTCAAATACCCTGGCTGTTCAACTGCTCACTTCAGAAACTTTGGCTATTTCAAGCACAAGTACAGTGTATTGTAGTGCATCTGATATTGTAACCATTAGTACGACGACCGACCTCATTGGAGAAACCTATGAATGGCAAAGAAACGGCGTGTCTGTGAACACAACTGCTGATGCATTCGATGTGAATGAAGCAGGAACATACCGATTGGTTTTAGACCGAAATGGTTGTTCTGTGATTTCCAACGAAATAACTGTTGCTCCATTAGATGAATCGTTGATAACCTTAGATCCGGACGGCGATGTTGTTTTCCCTGAAGGTACTTCAAGAACTGTTAATGCAAGTGGTGGTACAGCATATCGATGGTATGATTCGAACAATGTTGAAATGAGTGCATCAAGTTCCATGAATTTTACAACAGAAGGTACGTATACCCTAGTTGCGAATATTGACAACTGTGAAATTACCAGACAAATAAATGTAACCTATTTAGACACTTTTAGAGTTCCTAATGTCATCAGTGTAAACGGTGATGGAATTAATGATCAATGGGTGCTACCTAATTCGTATTCGAATAAAGCCGATGTGAATGTGATCATTTACAACGAAAAAGGAGCGGAAATCCTAAATGAATATGATTATAAAAATTCATGGCCTTCATCCTCAATGGCCTTTCCAAAGCAAAATATGGTCTTTTACTATAAGATCAGGAATGCCAAGGAGGTTTTGAAACAAGGCACAATTACTGTAATAAGATAAGCTTATACAATGTTTAAAAAAAGATTTATATTAATACTAGTATTTATAGCGTCGTTGACCAGTGTCAAAGCGCAAGAAGATACCCCTTTTGTACCCTATGATGTTCCTGCGCAGAACTTATTGAAATACAATAGGTTTCTTATTAACCCAACATTCTCAACTGTCAGGGAAAATGTATCCTATATAAATCTTTTACACAGAAACCAATCGGTACAATTTAATGATAACAACCAAAACTATTTTCTTAGTTATAGTGGTAGAATCAGCGATAGAACCGGGCTTGGACTAAGTCTATACTCCCAGCGCGAAGGAACTGTTTCCAATTTTGGTGTACTGGCCAATTATGCCTATGGTATTAAATTAAGCGATAAGAGTAATTTCACCTTTGGGGCCAATGTTTCTTACTATAATAGTGGTTTTGACGAAAACCGCGTTACAACAGTTGAGGTAGATCCCTTCTTAGCTGGTCTTCAGGACAGTAATCTGTTGTCTTTTCAGCCAGGTTTCAATATATCCTATGATAAGTTCGATTTCGGAATTTTCGCAGAAAACCTATTTGATTATAACTTAAAGACCAGCGAATCAGTTACTGATTTTAAGGATAAAACCTTTTCAAGTCACTTGCAGTATACCCATGAATTTGAAGACGCCACTGGCGTTCTAGAAAGTGGACGATTGATGCCTTTGGCCCGAGCCAGAAAAGTAGGGGAAGACGATATTGTATTTGGTGGTAGTTTAATACTGGATCTCCCAAAATTAGGATGGGTACAAGGGGGTTATGACAGTTTTTATGGGGCATCTGCCGGGGTAGGTTTTAACCTAAGTAAAAGACTCTCTTTGGGTTATACTATGGAAAAAGGCCTTTCTAACGATTTTGACAATTTCGGTGTAACCCACGAAATATCCTTTGCTTATTCATTTGAACCTAACTTAACGGAAGACCGAGTATTCCTTGAAAACAGTGAGGATGATCTAGTTGATTCTGATGACTTCAGCGAAGAAGATTCAATCGCAAGTTCTGATGAGTTGGAAGAGCTTAAAAAGAAGCTGGCCGAAAACGATGCTATAATCGCAGAATTGATGTTCAGACAGGATTCTTTGGAATTGAACCGTAAAAAAGACCTTGAAAAACGTTTTGAAATGGTCATGCGAATGGTCAGAAATGAAACCAAAGGTGAGCGCCCGGACTTGGAAGAGAAAGCAGAAATATTATTTTTAGGAGATAATACAGTTCTAGCCGATGCTGCAAACAACGCTAGCAATGATGGTCGTGAAAAGGCACAAACCACTGAAAATACCGAACGGGTTACTAATGATAAAAATTCGGTTTTTGACAATACCAGACCAACTCAAAAAGTAAAAGATGCAGTCGTTTCAGCAAACGCCGAGACCAAGGCCCGCCCAATTAAAACAACTGCTCCCGATAAAGTTAAAAGCAGAAAATTTAAGGATTTACAAGAAGTCAAAGATGGGTATTATGTAATTGCCAATGTATACAAAGGGGGGCAATATATGCATAAGTTCATTGACGGCCTTGAACAGCAAGGAATAGCTGCAGACTACATAGACAACCCTAATAACGGCCTTAAATATGTTTATTTAGAGCGTTACGATACTTGGCAAGAGGCCGCCGAAGCGCATAAAAGCAATATTAATGGCAAGTATAATGGTGAAATGTGGATCATGAATGTTGACAACCGTTATACAAATGAAGCCTATGTTGAGAACGCCACTAAAATCAATGAAAAAGCCTCTAAATACGACACAGATGTATTACAACAGAATGTAATTGTAAAAGACAAGGTTACTGCGAACAAACAACAACTTAAAACTCAAATAATTAATGGTATTGATTCAGGATACTATCTAATTGCAAATGTTTTTGCGAATCCTAACAATGCCAAGAGATTTGTAAAGTTGTTGAATTCTTACGGATTGAATGCCAGTTATTTTATAAACCCTGAAAACAATTTCAGATATGTTTATTTAAAACGTCACCAGTCCTGGAACAACGCTCTTCTTTCTTACTATACCAAACTAAATGACGCGTATGATGACAAAATGTGGATCATGCGGGTTACACCAAACCAAATGGCGTAGTACAACAAAAAACAGTCTACTTATAAAATATTTACCGTCCAATTTGCATTAATAAAAGAGCAATACCAGTGGCCCGAATAATTACTTTTGGGACTTTTTTTTGTATCAATTAGCGTCATTTTTGACAGTTCCTTTTAAACCGACTACTCGGTTGGTGCTTTTAAAACAGGGGTTTTGAAAAATTAAACCTTTGTTATTTGGGTTTTCACAACAGAATATCGTTAGGGCACAACATTAAATTCTACACCTCATAAGATAGGGCCATATTTGTTTTGGATAATTCCCGTTCTCTGCTTTTAAACAACAGGAATGGTTGCAATCCAAAATAAGGCTACCATATGACCAACGTTTTTACATTTTCGGATTTCACCAAACTAACCGAATCCATGAAATTACACATCCTCAAAGGCTTTTTGATAAGCTGCTTTTTGTTGTTAGGTAGTTTTTCTGCCTTTTCCCAAGTTAAAAACGACTTTGATGTCCGTTATGAAGCGGATATTCGAGGTGAATTGACCTTTATTGCCAATAACATTGTCAATAGGCAGGAAGACGCCCATTGGGAAGGTGGTTGGGTACGAAGACGCGGTCGTTGGAGATGGGAACCCCAACTTACCTGGATTCCTGCGGCAAGCACTAGTGATCCTTATAATCTGACAGGAGGCGCATCGGATTATAATGACAACCTTAATATGCAATATATTGATGTAGATGCTGATGCAACTACATTTAGTTCTAGTAGTGCCACCTTGAATGTGCCTGATGAAGGCTGTGCTTTGGTACGCTATGCGGGACTTTATTGGTCCGCCGTTTATGTAAATGCTGATAGGAGCAATATCGATGATATTAAATTTCAAGTTCCAGGAGGGGCATACCAAGATATTACCGCTGATGAAATTCTTTTTGATGGCAATGGCGATGTTGATTTTGGCTATTATAGCCCTTACGCTTGTTACAAAGATGTAACCTCAATTGTTACAGGATTGGCAAATCCTGACGGAGATTACTTCGTTGCCAATGTAAGGGCCAGTTCTGGCAGTAGCATCTCTGGTGGTATTTCTGGTGGTTGGACCATGGTGGTGGTCTATGAAAATCCTAATCTACCTGGGAGTAAATTCATTACCACTTTTGACGGTTATGCAGGGATTAAATCAGGCCAGACCACTGATATTCCAATTAGCGGATTTACGACATTGCCAGCGCCTTTTAATGTAAACGCAAATATTGCTGTCGCCGCCCTTGAAGGTGATAACCGAATCGGTGGGGACGGACTGGCCATCAATGCCAATGGTTCTTTTACGCCCCTTAGCAGTACAGTCAATCCTGCCAACAATTTTTTCAATTCCAACATTTCCATTGACCCGAATCTATTTACAGCTCGTAATCCCAATAGTGTTAATACCTTGGGTTGGGATGTTGATTTATTCCCTGTGGTTAACGTCCCTAATAATAATGTTATCCCTAATGATGCTACAAGTGCAATTCTTAGGGCGAGTTCTACACAAGATAAATATGATATCTTCTTTGCTTCATTCGATGTAGAGATCATTGAACCCAATATAGTCTTAGAGAAAAAAGTAAATACTCCTGGAGGAGTCGATATTACGGGTCAAGGAGTAAATCTTGGGCAAACCTTGGATTACGTACTTACCTTTCAGAATATTGGTAATGATGATGCCGATAATTTTACGATTCGGGATATACTTCCAGTTAACGTTGCCCCACCCAACGGCATAGACTTTACTGCTGCAGATATGGTTTTGCCACCAGGTGTAACCTACACTTATGATCCAGCTACTCGCACCGTAATTTTTACAATACCTAATAATTTGGTTGAAGAAGGGCTTACACCTTATTCAATTCGTATGCGTGTTAAGGTCGCTGAGAACTGTTTTGATTTTGTCAACGCGTGTTCTGACACGATTCAAAATTTGGCCTTTTCCACCTATCAGGGTGTAGAAAATACCGCTCAAATAACAGATGACCCCAGTGTTACCGATTTTGATAGCTGTGGATTCACAGTGCCCGGAGCAACCAACTTTTTATTGGATGATCTTGCGGACTGTAATTTCTCACGTACTGTTGAGCTTTGCGGTAGTGAAGCGATTTTGGATGCCGGTGATAATTTTGATGACTATGTTTGGGTAAGGGATGATAATGGAAATAACTTATTGGACCCTACCGATACGGTATTAAATGACGGTGACCCCGATAACGATCCTAGCACCATGTCTGTTACAACAGTTGGTGTTTATATTGTTGATAAGATTGTTGCAGATCCTTGTAAAGGCTTTAAAGAAATAATTACCGTAGTACCTTATGGTTCTGGAACAATACCAAATCCAGTAATTGTTTATTTCAATGCTGTAAACAGCGATACTGATCCGTCAAATGATTTGGCGGGTGAAATTGTACAGTGTAGTATTGATAATGATCTTCTTCCAAAATTATTCCTTTGTGGGGTAGGTGATACCCGTCAAATACAAGTCAATATTCTTGATGCACAAAGTCTTGTTTGGGAAAAATTGGATGAGGGAAGTTGTGCCCCATCAGGTGATGATTGTGCCAATAAAAACCTTACCTGTACATGGAGTCCTGAAGGAACTGGGAACAATTATTTGGTATCAAGCGCTGGTAAATACAGATTGTCCGTTACTTATCAAAATGGGTGTACTAGTCGTTTTTACTTCAACGTTTTCCAAAACACATTGGACCTCCTGTATACTAATAATGATATCATTTGTACAACTCCAGGAAATATAACCATCACCAATTTAGGTGTAGGTTATGGTTACCAATTGGTTGATGATGCGACCAGTAATATATTGGTGCCTTTTAGTGCAAATAATGGACCAAGCTTTAATTTTGGTCCAGGTGAAAACGGAGCTTACCGAGTTCAAGTGACACAGTTGGACAATGCTGGTATCCCTATCGATGATGCCTGTATTTTTGAAACTCCGGTCATTGGAATAGTTGAAAGGGATGTACAATATAATGTTAACATTACCCCGGCAAACTGTACCATTCTAGGTACCGCCACAATTCAGGTGACCAATGCAGATGCCAATTATGAATACGAAATCAGATTGGATGATGGCTCTAATGGAGGCCTTGGAACCTTAGTTGATAGTGAGGTTGCCCAAACCAATAACAATTTCACCTTTACAGGATTAAATCCAGGTGATTATATAGCAATAGCAAGAACCGATGATGGCTGTTCTTATAGTGAACAAATAACCATAATCGATGAGAATGACTTAGACCTAGTGGCACAGGTTTCTCAGCACATTACATGTAAGGAAGGTAATATACAAATGAATTCCAGTGGTGGTCAAACACCCCATACCTATGCCATTTGGGAGTTTGTTGATGATACTGGCACGACAATAACATCATATCCTACTATAAATGACATTCCTCCTGCTGAGTTTCAGACTAGTGTAATTTTTGATGTTCTTCTACCTGGTGATTATACCTTTGTAGTGATTGACAGAAATAGTTGTCCTGCTATTTCAAATACGGTAAGCATTGAGTTTCAGCCAGCCGCAGAATTTGATCCCATTTCTATTATAGATGTAGGGTGTTTTGGGGATTCAACTGGAGCAATTCAATTTAACCTTGTAGATTCCAATGGGTATCAGATTACTTTTTACCTTTTTGATAATGCAGGGTTCGATGAAAACAACTATAATCTTGCCAATGCACTTGACACCAATACCACAGGCTATTTCCCTGGATTGGTATCTGGTGATTACGCAATCGTAATCAATCAACGAAAAGGAAGTGCCTCGTGTGATTATTTTGAATATCATACAATTTCAACACCAACAAATGCTCTTTCGGCAACTTCCGTATTAATTCAGGATTATACCTGTTTACAAGATGCCATTATCGAAGCCCAAACCGTAACCGGAGGTACAGCTCCCTATGAATATAGCATTGACGGAGTAAACTTTGTTTCCGGAGTGGGTGCAGAACAATTTTCTGGCCTTACGGATGGTACTTATACCATTACGGTAAGAGATGCGAACGGATGTATATTCCCAACGCCATCAATAACCATTGCGCCTCTTAACGAACCCAGTGATCTAACTTTTGCATCAACTGCTCCTAACTGTCCTACGCAGACTTCAAACGTAACGGTAACCGTAGTAGACGGGAACACACCATTTGTTTTTGATATTATTGCACCGGCAGCAATTGCAGCTACATCCATTTCTGGAAGTACCGCGACTTTTGACAACCTTGCTCCTGGCACTTATACCTTTAGAGTTACGGATGACAAAGGATGTTTTTATACAGAAGACTTCACCATAACACCTGTAACCCCAATTACGGTAACCGGAACCTTGGTGAACAACGTCTCCTGCGTAGGGGCTGCTGATGGGGCTGTTGATTTTACGGTAAATGGTTTTTCAAGCACATACGCATATAGTGTTAATGGAGGAGCTGATATTACAGCTCAATCGACAAATACTATTAATCTAACTGGTCTTTTGGCTGGTGATTATACCGTTGTCGTAACCGATGAGACCACCAACTGTACCGATACGAATACGATAACCGTTAGCGAACCGGCCGCACCTTTGGCATTTACTTTCAATGCCACACCGCTTGGTTGCGCTGCAGACGGGTCGGTAACTATTACAGCTACAGATGGATGGGGAGGATATTCCTATGAAGTAGTACAGCCAGATGCAGTAGTTCTTGGCCCACAAGCCAGTAATGTATTTACTGGACTTAATCAAATAGGTGCCCATACCATTCGTGTAACTGATGCGGGTGGTTGTATCCTAACAGATACTTTTAGCATTGACGCCCCTGTAAATCCAACCGTAACACTTGACCCAACCACGGATTTATGTTATGATCCATCAACAGGTGTTAGCTTAACGGCGACAGCTTCTGGCGGAGTTGCACCTTATACGTACAGTCTCAATGGTGGTCCAACACAAAATGGAAATGTATTTAACGGCCTGACTCCAGGTTCTTATACCGTTGTTGTTGCTGACGCCTATGGATGTCCTGCCACCTCTAACACTGTAACCATTGAACCACAACTGACAGTTACACCTATACTTACAAAAGAATTGGATTGTACTGCTTCTCCGGATGCAGTCATTGACATTACAATAAATGGTGGTTATACCACTTTTTCATACCAAGTAAATGGAGGTGCCAGTATCCCAGTAGTAGGCAATACTTTTACCTATACTACTTCAGTGGACGGTTCCTTTACATTCTTGATTACAGATAGCGAGGGTTGTACAGCCCAAACCACGGTAATTGTAGATCCAATTACAAACCCTATAGCTACAAACAATCCAATAAACCCAACATGTGACGGAGCTACTGATGGCAGCGTGGAGATAGTTATAGACCCTAACTTTGGGACAGCACCATACCAAGTTAATTTCGACGGGGCTGGACTTTCATCGCAAACTCTATATACTGGACTTACTGCAGGCACTTATAATTATATTGTTGAGGATAGCAAAGGTTGTACATTCAACGGAAGCGTAACCCTAACGGCGCCAAACCCAATGGCTGCTGATGCGGTATTGACACAGCCCTATACTTGCTTACAAACCGGAACAATCCAAGCACAGAATATTTCTGGCGGAACTCCTGGTTATATGTATAGCATAGACGGTATAACCTTTGTTGCATCGGATACATTTACAGGGCTTTCGGATGGCAATTATACGATAACTGTAAGGGATGCTAGCTTATGTACTTTCGTTACAGCAGCAGTGGTAATACCACCATTAGATCCGCCCACGGATATCTCCTTTAGTGCAACACCACCGAACTGCCCAGCGGAAACTTCGGATGTAACACTTACAGTTACCGATGGAACAGGAACTATTACCTACGAAATAACAGCCCCTGTTGTTGTAAACAATGGAACGAGCAATATATTTACTGGTCTTGCCCCGGATACCTATACCTTCTTGGTAACCGATGCCAATGGGTGTGCCTATACCGAAAATTATACAATTAACCCAGTTACCCCAATCGATGTGGTGGGAACACTGGTAGATAATGTTTCCTGTGTTGGTGCTGCTGATGGAGCCATACAGTACAACGTAACCGGATTTACCGGCAACTATAGCTTTACCGTGACAGGGCCTACGGCCATCCCCGCACAATCGGGCATAGCCACGGACCCATTGAACTTTAGTGGTCTTTTAGCGGGCGATTATACGATCACCGTTACCGACGACACCACAAACTGTATCCATATGTCAACGGTTACGGTAAATGAACCAGCTACACCTTTGGTAATTGATAGTATTACGCCAACGGATCCAACATGTACTGGCCCAGGGTCAGTTACTATTGCTGTCTCTGGAGGTTGGGTAGGATATACCTATGAAATCATAGACCCGAGTTCGGCTTCTACCACCAATACTACGGGAACCTTCACTGGATTAACGGATACATCAGGGGCCTATACCGTAAATGTTACAGACGCCAATGGATGTCTTGTGAGTGGCAACTTCACATTAAATCCTGCAATAGCACCGGACCTTAACATAAGCCCAAATAGCCTTTGTTATGACAGTGCAGTAGGTCTTACGCTTACGGCTACCATAGCAACAGGTGGTACGGCGCCATTCCAATACAATATCAACGGAGGAGCTTATCAAACAAGTAACGTATTTAGTGGTTTGGCTCCTGGAACTTATACTATTGGAGTCAATGATAGTAAAGACTGTACTGATACAGAAGTTATTACTGTAAACCCAACGATAACGGCTAATGCATTATTGGTCAAAGACTTGGATTGTTCTGCTTCTCCCGATGCCCAAATACAAGTAACGATCGCAAATGGTTATCCTGCTTATACTTATGAAGTTTTACTAAACGGATCTACTTATCAGGCGGCAGGAACACCTGTGCCTACCAATCCGTTTACGTTTACGACATCGGATTTTGGAACATTTGAATTTGTAGTTACTGATAGTGAAACCTGTACGGTTACCACCAATCAGGTGCTAATTACAGATAACCCACTGCCCGTCGTAACTCCTATTCTTACACAACCTTTGTGTAATGGGGATGCTAATGGCAGTGTTGACCTTAATGTGTCTGGAGGATTGTCTCCTTATGCCATTGTATTCGATGGTAGTGCGCCAAGTACGCAAGAGGTGTATACTGGCTTGTCTGCAGGCACGAATTATCCGTATACCGTTACTGATAGTAAGGGTTGTATTACTTCTGGAAATATTATTTTGACAGAGCCGACGCCATTGACTTTTGGCACATCGATTACGCAGCTTTATACTTGTGTAACCGGATCTGCAACAATTGAGGTGTCTACCTTGGCCAGTGGTGGAACTGCACCTTATGAATACAGTATTGATGGGGTCAATTTTAGTGCTTCGACAACTTTTTCTGGCTTGTTGGATGGCACCTATACCATTACGGCAAGGGATGCCAATATGTGTACAGAAACAAGTACACAGACCATAGATCCATTAAACGAACCTACAGATCTAACATTCGCTTCAAGTCCTGTTATATGTCCTGCATTAACCTCAGATGTTACAGTTTCAGTCGTTGGAGGTAATGCTCCTTTCGATTATAGAATCATAGCACCAGCTGTTGTAAACAATGGTGCCAGCAATGTTTTCACGAATTTAAGCCCAGGTAGTTATACATTCGAAGTCGAAGATGATAAGGGCTGTACAATTACAAGGAATTATACTATTGATGCAGTGCCACAAATAAGTGTGGTCGGTCAATTGGTCAATGATGTAACTTGTAATAACGACGCAGACGGAGCACTGAACTTTACTACAGCCAACTTTGTAAGCACCTTTAGCTATACGGTTACAGGTGGTCCAACAGCAGTCGTTCCCGGAGGTCCAGGATTAAACACCCTTACACCTATAAATGTGCCAGGATTGGAAGCGGGCACATACACTATTACCGTAACTGATGACACAACGGGTTGTACGTATGCGGACAACGTGACCATTACAAACCCTCCAGTACTAACTGTAACCGCAAATGTAAGTCCAATAACCTGTGTAGGCGATGGTTCGGTTGAAGTAATAGCCGGTGGCGGTTGGGGAAGTTATACTTATACTTTAACGCCTCCAGCAGGACCTGCGGTTGGGCCTCAGAGCTCCAACAGTTTTACTGGTCTTTCGGATACCTCAGGAAATTATACAGTTACCGTAACCGATATAAATGGTTGTACGGCAAGTGACACTTTTACACTTACCATACCTACCAACCCTGTTGCCGCAATAAACCCGGCATCTGATCTTTGTTATGATATAAATGGCACTAACGTAATTATCGATGCATCCTCACCTCCAGGAGGAGGTGGGCCAGCATATACTTATGCTATGAGTCCAACAGGACCCTTCCAAGTTGCCAATAATTTTGCAGGATTATTACCTGGTTCATATGATTTTTATGTTCGCGATTCTTTCGGGTGTATATCAGCAGCTGCGGCATTAGTGATCCCAGACAGATTAATTGTTGTGCGTGCTGTACTTACAAAAGATTTGACTTGTTCAATGCCGATAGCCGCCAACATTCAAGTAGATATTGATGGAGGGTATTATCCCGAATATGATCGCTACGAAGTTAGTTTTAATGGCGCCGCATATGCCCTAGGAGGACTTATTTCACCTCCATTAGGTGCCACCTCTTTTACCTATGCAGCAGCTGCGGCAGGAACCTATCAATTCTTGGTCTTTGACGATTTTGGTTGCATGGCCGAATCACCGATAATTACAGTTGAGCCGGCCGTAACTCCGCAAGCTACGGTAACGCCTACAGACCCATTATGTGTGGGAGACAGTTCAGGTTCATTGGACGTGGTAATCGACACCAATTTTGGTGTGCCTCTCTACACCGTTGGGGTAGTTGAAACTATTTCTAGTACAAATTATGGTAACCAGACGACTAACCTGCCTGCCGGCAATTATCAAGTTACCGTAACGGATAGTAGAGGTTGCCCTGTGGTAATACTACAAACGCTGACAGATCCTGTGCCAATAAATCCAAATATTACGCATACAGACCTCAGCTGTGCGGCGTCAACAAATATATTAGGTACTATAACCGTAGATGCCTCTGGTGGGGCAGCAACCTATAACTATGAAATTAACAATATTGATTATTCGTATACCGATTCTTATGATACCTCTTCAGGAACGAATGATCACACATTTACAGGCCTTGACTTTGGTGACTACACTATTCGTGTAATCGACAGTAATGGTTGTGAAAACATCTCAACGGTAACTATAACCACTGGTCCTGATGTTCTAATTACAACATCCGCAATTGCTGGTTGCCTGCCAGGTAGTGGTCAAATGTTGGTTGAGGCCCAAGCTTCAAATGGAACCCTTGGTTTAGGAACGTTCTATTTTGCTATTTATCCGGCACCTGTTTTCAATGCCTTGGATCCTGCTTGGTTTCCAGAAGACCTTTCGCCGCCGGCACTTGATAATACCCATAACTTTACCGGCCTTACGCCAGGAGTTACATATTCTTTTATTGTATACGACACCTCTACAGGTTGTGAATATATACAGGAAGCAACAGTTCCTGTTTTGACGGCATCTGCATTGACTTCGACCATAGACTTGGTCTCTGATGTTAGCTGTACAGGAAGTGATGACGGATCATTGGACTTTACCTTCAACGGATATGGTGGAACCGCTGTGGATTATCAATTATTCACTGCAGTTACCAACATTGCTATC
>CAZYQR010000023.1:0-11980 GCA_964649755.1 uncultured Maribacter sp.
TTTAAGCATGCATTGAAAAGGGCATTTCTTATGTTGGTTCTCGGCTGGGCACTCTATTGTATTGACCCTGGAGAAATTGTGTTTAGATTTCAAAACGTGCTTGCACAGCTATCGGTAACTTATATTTTGGCCTTTCTAATCCTGAAAAAACCAACTACAGTCCAGATAGGTTTTTCAGTATTGCTGATTCTTATCACGGAAGGTCTTTACAGATTTTTCCCATTAGAAGGGTTTAACCAAGCATTTCTACCCGGGGAAAACTTTGGAGCTTGGTTCAATATTCTTATTTCAGGAGAGGAAGATGGTGGTCATTGGGCCATGTTCAATGCCATTCCTACAGCAGCCCATACCATTTGGGGGGTATTGGCAGGCCGATTATTGATGAGTGACCAATCGAACAAAAAAAAGATGCAGACCTTGATTGTTGCGGGTATCATAGGATTGATCATCGGATATGGACTTAGCCCAATCACCCCAATTATTAAACGAATTTCTACGAGTACTTTTGTATTTGCCAGTGGAGGGTGGTCTGTGTTGGCACTCGCATTGTGTTACTGGGTTATAGATATTAAGAAATACCAAAAAGGAGTTCTTTTTTTCGCGATTGTGGGGATGAATCCTTTATTTATTTATCTTTTCGCCCATGTTGGTGGGGCAGATCTTATAAGAAAAATTGTTCTTCCATTTTCTAACGCCATTTTTGGATGGATGGGTGAGTTGAATGCTATGCTTATTTTGAGTGCTATTGTACTTTTCTTTTTATGGTATCTCTGCTATTGGTTATATAAAAAGAAAATATTAATAAAAATTTGAGTTCAATTGTATTGTTCTTTGTTCCAGCCCAGGCATGACCATATAATAAGAAATCCAATCTATTTGCTTAGGTTGGATTTTTTGGTCAGATAGTATGCTACAACACATTTTGGAAAAGCATTATGGGATCAAGGGCGAAACTCAACCGGTGTGATTTTTAAAATTTTGAAATCGGTTAGATCATTGCCTTGAATGTCTATAAAAACATCCTCATTCAGCCCTTTTGCATTGGCCCTTTTGGCAAAATTTATTAAAATCCGAACAATACGATCTTCATAGTTGCCTACCGTTGCCGAAATTTGGTAAATCTCAAAGTTTTTAGGGGCAGCTTCATGTTCCCGAATATATGCTTTGGTAGGTTCATGGGTATTTATAAAATGTATGGCATCGATTAAGGTCTGTGTTTTCATGCTTGGGGATTTAAATCAATTAATAGCCCATAATATAGTTTAAAGTTCTCTAGGTTCAATTTTTTTAATATAATGCAACGGTTTTTGAACCTTACGCCCTCCACAGCATCCGCAACCTTTTTCTTAAATCTTAAAGCCTTTCTTTTAAAGACCAATGCTAAAATAAAAGGCCAAACCAACTATCTGGCGGTCCATCCACCATCAATAAGCATTATTTCCCCAGTGATCAGTGAGGCGGCATCCGAGGCCAAAAATACCACAGCACCGGCAACCTCCATAGGTTTGCCAATACGGCCCAAGGGAATCCTATCCAATACACTTTGTCTAAAGGCCCTATCCTTTAACCAAGGTTCGGTACCCGGTGTTTCTATAAAGGTCGGCGCCACGGCATTGACGTTTATATTATATTTTGCCCATTCCGAAGCAAGGTTCTTGGTCAAGTGATTGACCCCTGCTTTGGTCATACAGTAAATTGACTCATTGTCCAAGGCAATAAAACCAGCCTGTGAACTCATATTGATAATGCAGCCCGATTCCTGTTTGATCATTTGTCTACCTACAGCCTGTGCAGTAAAAAAGGTTCCTTTCAAATTCAAATTGATGGTATGATCAAAATCCTCTTCAGTCACATTTTCGGCAGGATTGCCAGGGGCAACACCAACATTGTTCACAAGGATATCGATCTTGCCAAAAGTTTCGACCACACGGGCAACAGCATCATTGATTTGCTGAAGATCGGAAACATCCATTTGCAAACGGATCACCTTTCTGCCCATGGTCTTAATTTCCTGCTCCAGATCAGCGGCAGTAGCTACATCCCTTAGGCCCAGAGCAATGTCCGCACCTTCATGTGCTAAGGCAAGTGCGCATGCCCTTCCTAGACCTCGGGCCGCTCCCGTAACAATCGCTACCTTGCCGTTGAGCTTGAAATTTGGGTATTCTTGTACAGATTTTTTCATATTTAAATTCTTATCGTGATAACCTATCGTTTATGTGAACTTTGTTCTTAAACATCTTGTCGCGATGACGATTTTTTGGAAAATTAAAAGCTTTTTATGCTTCTTCATTCTTTTTACCGCGATAGTATCCAAGGAATGATTTGAATATTTAGCATTCGTTATCCTTTAAAATTAATCCTTTTTTTTGAACATATGCAGCCTGTTTTTGTTAACTGATTTAGGCCTAACATTCCTACATATGTTTAGTACAATTAAACGATATGATCATACAACAGGGACAAACCAACATTCGATTGCTTTCACTTGATTTTTATAGAGGTTTAGCGGGACCGTAATAGCCTCAGTATTCTTTGAGGCTAATTTGTTTTGGGAATAGGCGCTTTTAAATTAATCGTTGCCGATTCAACTTCTTTAAGAACATTAAACCGTTTTGGATATAATTATTCTTAATCCGTGTAAAGGTCTTTAAATAGGTCAAAACACCAATGGATCCAAGTTAATCGATCAAAGCTTATGCTTAATCCAAAACCACAACCTTTGAAGTGTGCTTATACTAATATTGCGGTCATTATAAAACCTCCGATTATGAAAGAAAAAATCAATTTTATCGAACTTGGAAGATTTTTTATTTGTTTGGGTATTTCTTGGATAGCTTGGATGTGTACGTGGTCTACAGGCTCTGTTTTTTAGGCATGGGCAATTAGGAAAATAAAAATTTAGTTGGCCACTTCTTAATCGAAGCGGCTTTTTTTTGAAAGCCAGTTACCCTTTACAGCATTGAACAGGAAGCGAACTTGTAATGTATTCGGTGACAAGTTGCTCTTTTTCAGTACTACTGAAGACAGTATCTAATCATACGATTTGTTTTTTGCCCCGGCTTTTTTAAGGATTTTGTCAATTAGTTTGCGTTCTTTTTTGTTGAGTTTACCATCAGCACCACCCATTTCATTGAGAAGAACTGTTAAAGCATGCTTTTTATTATTGGGCATTTCCTTTAAAATAGACTTATATTGCTTATTGGTTATATCCCTGGATTCCATTATAAGGGACTTATCAAATCTAAGGATCTGCATTACTAGGGCCATAAAATCCAATTCTGCATTTTCTATTTGCCCATCTGCAAGTATTACCTCCTCAATTGCTTTTATTATCGCTAATTTCTCGGCCAAATTATATTCCATAACCCCCTTTTTAATATTTTATACAAGGTAAATAAAAATCCGCAAGGACATTATATTTTTAATTGCTTTTCAACCAAATAAAGAGCTTAGGTCAAGGTCTACTAAATGCTTTTATTAATTTGACCACAAATTTGAATGGAAATCTGCCTAGGTAATAATGAAGTTTCCTTTATCTGAACAATATGAGAATAGCACCGATGGCAGTTAGAACCAGAATCATTTTTCTGTAAAAACCTTCCTTGATGATTTTCACCAGTC
This sequence comes from uncultured Maribacter sp., assembly GCA_964649755.1. GTDB lineage: Bacteria > Bacteroidota > Bacteroidia > Flavobacteriales > Flavobacteriaceae > Maribacter_A. The sequence continues at coordinate 3,622 of CAZYQR010000023.1, forward strand.
GTACACCAACGAATAAACCGACAAGGATTCCGGGGATAAGCTTTAAATCAATTAGGAGGGTGTCTGGAGTAATTGTACCCCAAGACCAAATATGAAAAGGCACTTTAAAAAGATTGATAATAAAGAACAACCATGCAGCGGTGCCAATAAACTCATTTTTCGGCAATCGCATGGCCAAGAAAAATATATTACTGAATGCCCCGGCCAAATTGCCGATCATCGTGGTGATTCCGGCCATTATTCCCATAAAACCTGCAAAGGCCCAATGAGTAGGAACGTTTTTCGATTTTTTACGGTCCCACCAATACATCATGAGCACACTGCCCAAAATTATAATGGACATTCCAATTTTAAAGGTTTTTTCGTCCAAATCCTTTCCAATAAAAACCCCTATAAGAACCCCGGCAATCATCCAAGGCAAAAATTGGATAATATATTTCCATTGTGTATGCCGGTTATAATAGATTACAGCAAAAATGTCACCTACTATTAAGAGGGGCACAATAAGCCCGGTAGATTCCTTGGCTCCAAAGGCAAGGGCCATTAGCGTAACAATGATTATGGCGATGCCCTTGATCCCAGCTTTGGAAACACCGATAACAAAAGCTGCGGTTAAAGCCAAGACCCAAGAAAAGGTTGCTATATCTGATTGTATTGATAGAAGCACATTTGTCGTTTAGCGAACAAGGGACAAAAGTATTCTAAAATATTATATCTTTAGCCGTCAACCAAAATACCACCAATGGAACTAAGTACGCTCGATTATAGCTTTATTCTTGTATTCTTTTCAATTGTTTTAGGAATTGGAATTTATGTCTCCAAAAACTCAGGGAAGAACAGTTCAGGATTTTTCCTAGGCTACTTAGGTACAAATTATTTGGACGGAACAGCCCTACAAGGCACGGTGTCTTCTGAGAAAAGATTATTTTGGCACCAAGTAAGATGCTAATATACGAGCGGGTCTCGGACAAATTTCTTTAAAGAGATGAATATTGAAGAATTTTTGAAACAGATAAGAGAATTGGAAAAATCAATGGGAAGGCAGTGTTTAAACAATTGAATTGAAACAAATATTAAAATATGAAAACAGAAGTAATTGTAGGTGTTGACATAGGCGGTACATCCATTGGAGCCGGTTGTATTGTTAACAAGAAAATAGAGAAGACGCATTCGTTACCGACAGGTGCCGACAGGTCGGCCGAGGAAATACTCGAAACACTATATGAGGTTATAGAAAAGGTAATGCTACCCGAAACAAAGGCCATTGGCGTTGGTGTCCCCGGACTGATAAATGCCGACAAGGGAGAGATTGTTAAAATCGCCAACATCCCTGCATGGAATGGGTTGCGCCTCATTGAAAAACTAACTTCCCGATTCAATATGCCGGTGTATTTGGAAAATGATGCCAACTGTTTTGCCTTGGGCGAAAAACATTTTGGCAAAGGGCAAAAACATAAAAACATGTTGGCCATTGCCTTAGGAACTGGTGTTGGTGGGGGTATTATTATCAACGACAAACTACACTCGGGCATGTTTGGCGGTGCTGGAGAAGTAGGTCATATGCCCTATAAAGACGATATTTTTGAAGCCTATTGCGGCAGTGGTTTCTTTAATAAAATGAACAACACTACTGGTGAATATTTATTTGACAAAGCAATGGAAGGTGACAAGAATGCCTTGGAACTTTTCAATGAGTTTGGACATCATGTTGGCAAACTCATCACAACAATTTTATATATCCTCGCTCCCGATGCCATTATTCTTGGAGGTTCTATCAGCAAATCGTTTCCTCTTTTTAAAGCTGGGATCCAAGAAGAAATCGCCGATTTCCCCTTTGAGGTTATGAGGGACGTCATTGCCGTTGAGCAATCGGAACTTGAGGATATTGCAATTTTAGGCGCTGCCGGATTGTATTACAATGCTTAACTATTTCTAAATAATAAAAATTCTTAATATGACTAATTTAAATAAATCAAACTATATTATTCCACTGGCAATTGTTAGTATCCTATTTTTTGTCATTGGTTTTGGTGTTGGGATCAGCGGGTTCTTAACCCCTTTTCTTCAGGAAGCCTTCGATCTTTCCACATCGGAGTCGTATCTGGTGACCGCAGCTATTTTTTCTGCCTTTGTGGTATTTGGTGCACCTGCCGGATGGCTTATAAAAAAAGTTGGCTACAAATACGGAATGGTCATCGCCTTTTTTGTAATGGCCATCGGAATGGTACTTTTCGTGCCATCGTCGAACATGCTTAGCTTTCCTTTGTTCCTAATCGCCCTTTTTATCGGTGGGATCGGAAACACAATTTTGCAGGCATCCGTTAACCCTTACGTCACCATCATTGGCCCAAAAGAAAGTGCTGCAATGCGTATGAGCCTAATGGGTATCTTTAATAAATCGGCATGGTGGTTATCTTCGTTGTTCCTTGGGCTGTTCATGGATTTGAACAACGTTAAACTCGATGATGTCATTGTTCCATTCTATATTGTAACTGGCATACTTGTGGCATTGGGCGTATTCATGATTTTTGCACCACTACCGGAGGTGAAGGCCGAAGGCGAAGATGAATCGGACGAGGCAGCCACAACGGGTTATGCTGCCGGTAAAACAAGCATCTTTCAATTTCCACATTTACTGTTGGGTGTACTTGCCCTATTTATTTACGTTGGCGTGGAAACCTTGCCCATGGTATCGATTATTGGTTTTGCAAAGTCCATATTTGGAGATACTGCGCAGAATTTGGATAGTTTCGCCATATATGTTCCATTAGGGCTAGTCATTGGATATATCTTTGGCGTACTAATGATTCCCAACTATATTTCGCAAACTGCGGCATTAAGGTTGTTTTCGTGGTTAGGAATTGTATCGGTATTGTTGATGATTTTCCTTCCAGGCGAATATGGTATTTATTGTATGGCGCTCGTTGGTTTTTCCAACTCCCTTATGTGGCCTGCCATCTGGCCTCTGGCCATTGCCGATTTGGGCAAATTTACGAAGACCGGTGCGTCCATGTTGGTCATGGGTATTGTGGGCGGGGCCATTATCCCGCTTATTTTCGGCTTTTTAATCGATCTGATCAAAACGACCGAAGTAGCCACAGTATCTGATTATCAAAGTGCTTATTGGATATTTATTCCTGCTTACCTGTACATTCTTTACTTTGCAGTTAAAGGAAACAAAATCAGAAAGTAGTTGTTCTAAAATTTTAAAGATATGGTACCGGAATTAAATAACATCGCTAAACATTTTCAAGTTGAAGGTGAAATAGAATCCATCAAGCCCCTTGGCGAAGGATTTATAAACGACACATATATATTAAAAACCGTTGGTGAAGATTCACCCAACTATTTGTTTCAACGAAAAAATAAAACAATTTTCAAGGATGTACCGTCGATGATGGATAATATCCAGAACGTAACAACACATCTTAAAGCGAAAATTGTTGCCAATGGCGGCAATCCTTTGCGCGAGACAATGACCCTGACCAAAACCCACGATGGGGGGCTTTATCAACTGGATGAAGAGGGCGAATTTTGGACCATGTGCCTGTTTATCAGCGATAGTATATCCTACGAATCGGCAGATACTCCAGAGCTGGCCTACTCGGGCGGTAAAGGCATCGGAAAATTTCAGCGCATGACTTCTGATTACAAAGGTCAGTTGGTTGACATTCTGCCTGGTTTTCACAACATCCGCTTTCGCTTTGAACAATGGGATGACGTGTTGGCAAAAGATCCTGTTGGACGAAAAAACTCCGTAAAGGAAGAAATCTCATGGATAGAGGACCGTCGTAAAGAGATGCTGCAATTCTGGACTTTGGTTGAAGATGGCACCATTCCTACGCGCGTAACGCACAACGACACCAAGATCAACAATATTTTGTTCGACAAGCAGGGAGAAGTTTTGTGCATGATCGACCTCGATACGGTTCTTAGCAGTACCGCCTTAAACGATTATGGCGATGCCATGCGCTCATACACCAACACTGGGCTCGAAGATGACACAGACCTGGATAACGTGTCCATGGATTTGGAGATTTTCACGGCTTACACCAAAGGATATCTCGAAGAGGCCAAATCGTTTCTGGTACAGTCGGAGCTGGAATATCTGGCATTTTCCGCCAAGTATATTACCTACGAACAAGTGCTTCGCTTTTTAATGGATTACATTGCTGGTGATACCTATTATAAGATAAAAGATCCCAAGCACAACCTAGTACGCACGCACGCTCAGTACAAATTGTTGCAAAGCATGGAGGCCCAATTTCAGGAGATGCAAGATGCTGTCAAATCTTTCTTGTAAAAGCAATTGAAATGACTGAATCAAAGGTAATTCCTTTTATTGACGATCTTAGTGGGATGACCCAGGAGAAGATGAACAAAACACTTGTTTCCTTGGGTTTCTCGGGCAAGATAGATCAGGTTAATTGGAAAGCAAACAGTTATAAGCCGTCGGTGGCCTTTTACCTGGCACACAACAATCAGCATCTTTTTATCCTTTACAAAGTAAGCGAGCAAAATATCCGTGCCACGTATGTAAACGATAACGATGCCGTTTGGGAAGATAGTTGTGTGGAAGCGTTTTTCTCGAAAGATATAAACGATGGATATTTCAACATTGAAGTTACCTGTATTGGCACTGCCCTCGTTGGTTTTGGCAAAGGCCGGGACAACAGAACCCATCTGGGAGAGGATTGGATGAAAACGATCAAAAGAGCCTCTTCTCTTGGAAAAGAGATTATTGGAAAGGAGAATGTGAATGGAGACTGGTGGTTGCAACTTGCAATTCCCTTGGAGATACTCGGCATTAAGAAAGGACAAACCATTCACGCTAATTTTTACAAGTGTGGGGATGAATGCAAAGTGCCACATTTTTTAAGCTGGCAACCCATCACAACACCTCAGCCCGATTTTCATCAACCCACTTTTTTTGCAGAGTTAACACTGGAATAAAACTGAATAAATCAAGATGTATCTCAGCTACCTGCAAGATTTAAGACAAAAGAAGGAACTTCTCCACGGCATCTATTTTTCAATAAAATGCCGATGTCTATAAATCAACCCATTCGATTATTTCAGATTAAAACAAAATTTTTAAATAGATGAAAAACAGGATAATTTCAGTTGATATTTTTAGAGGGTTGACCATCGTACTTATGATTTTGGTCAACACCCCCGGTACTTGGTCTAGTGTTTACGCTCCCTTTTTACATGCAGAATGGCATGGATACAGCCCAACTGACTTGGTTTTTCCTTTTTTCTTGTTCATTGTAGGAACATCGATTGCCTTTGCTTATCAAAAAAAGAAAGGCACAGCCGCTACATATAAGAAAATCACAGTTCGGAGTTTAAAATTAATTGGTCTTGGCTTATTTCTGGGAGCCTTTGCCATTAGTTTTCCGTTTATAAAAGACTTTGCCGATATTAGATTTCCTGGAGTCTTGCAGCGTATAGGCATTGTGTTCTTCTTCGCGGCGATTTTGTTCATCAATTTTAATTGGAAAACATTGGTAGGTATCTGTGCTGTATTTTTGGTTGGGTATTGGTTGTTGATGGGTTATGTGCCTGTTGAGGGAATGGAATCTACATTCGAACGTGCACCAAATAACTTGGCCAATTATTTGGATGTAAAAGTGTTAGGCACACATAATTACAAACCTGATTATGACCCTGAAGGGCTATTGAGTACAATACCATCAATTGCTTCTTCCTTATTGGGGATTTTTACAGGGTTGATCCTAACTTCCAAGAGAGAAAAGAAGGAAACAATCCTAGTGGGCTTAGGTATTATAATGTTGATTGTTGGGTACTTATGGGATATTGTGTTCCCTATTAATAAAGCACTTTGGAGCAGTAGTTTCGTAATGGTGACTGCTGGTTGGGCCAATATTTTCCTAGCACTTATTTACTATTTATCAGATGTGAAAGGGCTGAAGTTTGGCAGTATTTTTAAGTATGCGGGGGCAAATGCGATAACTGTTTATTTCCTCTCAAGTTTTGTGAGCAAGTTGTTCTATTCCATCAAAGTTGATGGCGATACCTCTTTGCACGGCTGGTTATTCCAAAATATTTATGTACACGATTTCATGCCCTTGGAACTTTCATCTTTATTATACGGACTCACAGTAGTTAGCTTTTATATGCTGCTGGCCTATATAATGTATAGAAAGAAGATATTTATTAAGGTATAAATAACGTCTACGAAAGTGGTTGCATTATTCGGGCGACATATTTTCCAATGACATCAAATTCCAAATTCACAGTACTTCCCGCCTTATACGCATTAAAGCGGGTATTTTCATAGGTATATGGAATAATAGCTACGCTAAATGTATTCTTGCCTGAATCAACAACGGTTAAACTAACCCCATCAATGGTGATTGACCCTTTTTCAATGGTAATATTATTTTGTGCGGCATCATATTCAAAGGTGAAGAACCAACTTCCGTCTTTTTCCAAAACGGCAATGCATTTACCCGTTTGGTCAACATGGCCTTGAACAATATGACCATCCAATCTGGACCCTAGCACCATGGCCCTTTCCAAATTAACCTTATCCCCAACCTTCAATTCTCCCAAATTGCTCTTTTGTAGGGTTTCATCAATCGCTGTTACCGTATAAGAGGTACCATCTAATGAAACTACGGTTAAACAAACGCCATTATGCGCTACACTTTGGTCAATTTTCAGTTCTTGGGTTATTGAAGAATTAATGCTGATGTGAAGATTGCCCCCTTCTCTTTCCAGTTGTTGTACTTCTCCCAAAGATTCGATAATTCCCGTAAACATGTGTCGTTTAAATTAAGTAATTTTGTGCATTAAAATTAAGCCTAATTCGAAACAGGCTCTAAGATACAAAGGTAAATATATAATGCAGGAAAGCCGAATAATAAGAGTAGGAATATCCATAGGTGATTTAAACGGAATTGGGTGTGAAGTCATACTCAAAACTTTTGAGGATGCCCGTATGTTGGATTTTTGTACACCCGTTATTTTTGCTTCGAACAAAACCATATCGCACCAAAAAAACGAATTGGGTATAACCATAAATTATAATGGCGTACCTGATGCCTCTAAAGCGATTGATGGTAAGGTCAATGTAGTTAATGTTTGGAATGAAACCCCTAAAATTGAGTTTGGGCAAGAGACCGAGGAAGGTGGTACATATGCCATTAAATCGCTACGTGCGGCCGTAAAGGCTTTAAAGGAAGATAAAATTGATGTTTTGGTCACGGCGCCAATAAACAAAAAAAACATACAAGCTGAAGATTTCAACTTTCCGGGGCACACCGACTATCTAGCACAAGAGTTGGATGGTGAAAGCTTAATGTTTATGGTCACAGATACTTTGAAAGTTGGCCTTCTCACGGATCATGTGGCCGTTAAAGATGCACCAGATGCAATAAATCCCATATTAATAAGGACCAAAGTACGGATTATTAAAAAATCATTACAGATGGATTTTGGTATTCGTAACCCAAAAATCGCCCTTTTAGGTATAAATCCACATAGTGGGGATAATGGCGTTATCGGCAAAGAAGATGAGGAGATCATGAAACCAGTTATCAAGGAAATGTCAGATGCCGGACACTTGTTATTTGGCCCCTATTCGGCAGATAGTTTTTTTGGTTCCGATGTTTATAAAAACTTTGATGCAATACTAGCGGCTTATCATGACCAAGGCCTTATACCCTTCAAGACCTTATCTTTTGGGAATGGTGTGAATTTTACAGCAGGGCTATCAAAAGTGAGAACATCCCCTGACCATGGGACAGCTTATGAAATAGCGGGAAAAGGAAAGGCCGACCATAGTTCTTTTAAGGAAGCCCTTTTTAAGGCGATTCAAATTTTTAAGAACAGACAAGAGTATTTGCAATTGACAGAGAATCAACTTCAACCACAGAAAGCCAGACGGTAATTTGTTGGACTTATTTGAGGAGTCAAATCCACCAAAGAATTGAAATTGCGATTAGAAGCACAATAATTACAAGAACCCCTAAAACAATCCATTCCTTTTTGCGGTCTTTTTGAGCGCGTTTCCTAATTTGGTTTTTTATTTCGGTAAGTTTTTCTTCTGAAACCGTTTTGAACTTTAGGTTTTGATTTTTATGTCCAGAAGATGAATAAATGTTGTCACGATTGTGCTCTCTGAATTTTGGGCGCTTGGATGGGCGTTGTGCTCGGTTTTGCTTTATACGGTTGTTCATATCTTGAACATGTCCTGACCCACTCATGGTATGCTTATTTGGTTATCAACACTATAATTTAAGCAATTTTATTCCTATTTATAAAAGTTTACATGAGTTTATTGGCATTTATCAAAAAAAAATTATCTTTGCACCCGCCTTTGTGTGGGCTA
>CAZYQR010000023.1:12080-19042 GCA_964649755.1 uncultured Maribacter sp.
TTTATTGGCATTTATCAAAAAAAAATTATCTTTGCACCCGCCTTTGTGTGGGCTAGAGTAATTAAACAAGTGTTGAAGTGATGAAGCAAAAGGAGTTTAATATTCCTTTCTCAGGATTGAAGCAAGGAAAACACGAGTTTGATTATAAGATTGAAAACAAGTTCTTTGAATCTTTTGGATATAATGAGTTTAATGATGCAAACATAAGCTTACATGTTGTTCTTAATAAAATGAGCACCATGTTAGAGTTGGAAATGCAGGCAGAAGGCTCAGTAAATGTTGATTGCGATACTACTAGTGAACCCTATGATCAGAAAATTTCGGGTACTTTGGAACTGGTTGTAAGATTTGGTGATGAATACAATGATGAGAATGATGAAATATTAATCATTCCACATAGTGAGCATCAGTTGAATATTGCGCAGTACGTTTATGAAATGCTAGTTTTGGCAGTTCCTCAAAAAAGGGTTCATCCAGGTGTTCTTGATGGCACTTTGGAATCTGAGGCACTTAAAAAATTGGAAGAACTAAGTCCAAAAGAAGAAAAAGATAATAAGGAAGATAACGATCCCCGTTGGGATGAATTAAAAAAGTTACAAACGGATAAATAATTAATAATGGCACATCCTAAAAGAAAAATTTCCAAAACAAGGAGAGATAAAAGAAGAACGCATTATAAAGCAGTAGCTCCTACACTTGCTAAGGATCCTACTACAGGTGAAATGCATTTGTTCCATAGAGCCCACTGGCACGAAGGTAAATTATATTACAAAGGTCAAGTTCTTATCGATAAGACCGAGGAAGCCGAGGCTTAATCTCGATTTTTGGATACAAAATTGATTCCCTGCTAATTTAGCAGGGTTTTTTTATATCTGAAATCCAATAAGAAAATCCCAAATTGAACCTTAATTTTCAATATTTGAGTAATTTTTACAAATAGCCTCATTTTATCAAAAAATCACTTTTTAATCAAATAGTCACAAAAAATCATTAATTTTCACCACTTTTGACGCATTTTTGAAGGTTTTTGGACACAAAAGATAATGTTGTATGAGTAAACTTACGGCGGCCATAACGGCTGTAGGGGCATATGTTCCCAAATTTATCCTGACCAATAAAATGCTTGAGGGTATGGTTGACACCAATGATGAGTGGATAACTTCTAGAACAGGCATAAAAGAAAGAAGAATATTAAAGGAGGATGAAGGCAGTGGTAGTTCGTACTTGGGTATAAAAGCAGCTGAAAACCTTATTGAAAAAAGCAAGATAAATCCAGCTGAAATAGACTTGGTCATTGTTGCAACCGCCACGCCAGATAGTATGGTAGCCTCAACGGCTGCCTTTGTAGCTTCGGAAATAGGAGCCACAAATGCTTTTGCCTATGATTTGTTGGCTGCATGTTCAAGTTTCCTATTTGGCATGTCGACAGCGGCTAGTTATATAGAATCAGGAAAGTACAAGAAAGTGCTATTGATAGGAGCCGATAAAATGTCTTCGATTATCGATTATACGGATAGAACCACATGTATAATTTTCGGAGATGGAGCCGGCGCCGTTCTTTTTGAACCCAATGAGGAAGGTCTAGGTCTTCAAGACGAGCATTTAAGAGCAGATGGTTCGGGAAGAAAATTTCTGGGTATGGATGCCGGGGGTTCATTAATGCCGGCAACTTTGGAAACCGTAAAGAATAGAAAACATTTTATCTACCAGGATGGTAAATCTGTTTTTAGATTCGCAGTTTCGAATATGGCCGATGTTGCGGCAATGATAATGGAGAAAAATGATCTAAGTGATCAAGATGTAGCTTGGCTGGTTCCACATCAAGCCAATAGGCGTATTATTGATGCCACGGCAAATAGAATGGGCTTGGATCATTCTAAAGTGATGACGAATATTCAGAAGTATGGCAATACAACATCCGCTACATTGCCACTATTGCTCAATGATTATGAAGATCAACTTAAAAAAGGAGATAATCTTGTGTTCGCTGCCTTTGGGGGCGGTTTCACATGGGGGTCCATTTATTTAAAATGGGCATATAATAAATAACCAATCAACTAAATAAAACAACTTTCTATGGACATTAAAGAAATTCAAAGCCTCATAAAGTTTGTGGCCAAGTCCGGTGCTAGCGAGGTAAAGTTAGAAACAGATGATGTTAAGATTACGATTAGAACGGGTCCAATTAGTGGCACACAAGAGACCACTTATGTGCACCAAATGCCAATGACCCAAGCACCTGTTGCCCCGGTCAGTGTACCAGAAGTTGCTGCACCTGCTTCAACGTCTACCCAGGAAGCTGAAGATGCTAAATACATTACTATAAAATCGCCAATAATTGGAACTTTTTATAGAAAACCTTCACCTGATAAACCTTCTTTTGTTGATGTTGGTTCTACTATAGGAAAAGGGGATGTACTTTGTGTTATTGAGGCGATGAAACTATTCAATGATATTGAATCTGAAGTCTCCGGTAAGATTGTAAAGATATTGGTAGAGGATTCCTCTCCGGTAGAGTTTGATCAACCGTTGTTTCTGGTAGATCCATCTTAGTAAATTTTAAGTTGAAAAATTGGTGTTTAACACTATTCAAGACTTAGTACTTAAAATTTAAAACTTCAGATGATGTTCAAAAAAATACTTATTGCAAATAGGGGTGAGATAGCGTTACGAATTATCAGGACCTGCAAGGAAATGGGAATTAAGACTGTTGCTGTCTATTCAAAGGCCGATGAAGAAAGTCTACATGTAAGGTTTGCAGATGAAGCCGTTTGCATTGGTCCTGCACCAAGTAGTGAATCTTACCTCAAGATTCCAAATATCATTGCTGCCGCAGAGATTACAAATGCAGATGCCATTCATCCTGGTTATGGTTTTCTTTCTGAAAATTCGAAATTCTCAAAAATATGTGCTGAGCACGAAATCAAGTTTATAGGTGCTTCAGGGGAGCATATAGACCGTATGGGAGATAAGGCCTCAGCCAAAGAAACCATGAAAAAAGCCGGGGTACCAATTGTCCCTGGTTCAGAAGGGTTATTGAAAGATGTTGGCGAAGCAAAGAAGATTGCCAAAAAAATGGGCTATCCGGTGATGATCAAGGCCACCGCTGGTGGGGGTGGCAAAGGAATGCGTGCCGTATTCAATGAAGAGAATATGCAAGACCTCTATGAAAGTGCGGTTCAAGAAGCGACTGCTGCTTTTGGAAATGGTGGAATGTACATGGAAAAATTGATTGAAGAACCTCGCCATATCGAAATCCAGATTGTTGGTGATCAATACGGTAAGGCATGTCACCTTTCTGAGCGAGACTGTTCCATTCAGCGGCGACACCAAAAATTGACCGAGGAAACACCTTCCCCTTTTATGACCGATAAGCTTCGTGAAGATATGGGGATAGCAGCTGTAAAAGCGGCAGAATTCATTAAATATGAAGGCGCAGGGACAATAGAATTTTTAGTTGATAAGCATCGAAATTTCTACTTTATGGAAATGAATACCCGTATTCAAGTAGAGCATCCGATTACTGAACAGGTTGTGGACTATGACCTGATAAGGGAACAAATCTTAGTTGCTGGAGGTGTACCTATCTCAGGGAAAAACTATTATCCAAAACTTCACTCAATTGAATGTAGGATCAATGCTGAAGACCCTTATAATGACTTTAGACCGTCTCCGGGCAGAATAACAACACTGCATACTCCAGGGGGGCATGGCGTACGAATGGACACCCATGTATATAGTGGTTATACAATTCCACCAAATTACGATTCTATGATCGCCAAGTTGATTACAACTGCACAGACGCGCGAAGAGGCAATTAACAAAATGAAGCGTGCTTTGGATGAATTTGTGATTGAAGGAATAAAAACGACAATACCTTTTCATAGGCAGTTAATGGTTCATCCAGAATACTTAGCAGGTAATTATACCACGAAGTTCATGGAAGATTTTGAAATGGAACCACAACCAGAAGAATAAAATTAAAACTCCGGCATTAGTCGGAGTTTTTTTTATCTTAAAACATGAATTTAAGTTATTGGGAATACAAGACTTGGTTATCCAATATTGATTATACCATTGTTGGCAGTGGTATCGTCGGATTAAATTGCGCATTGGCTTTATGTGAAAAATATCCCCATGCCAAAATATTGGTTTTGGAAAAAGGGATTTTGCCGCAAGGGGCAAGTACCAAAAATGCCGGGTTCGCATGTTTTGGAAGTATTTCTGAAATATTATCGGACCTAAATAGCCATACTGAGGAAGAAGTAATTCAATTGGTGGGAAAAAGGTGGGAAGGCATCCACTTACTTAGAAAAAACTTGGGGGATGATACTATTGATTATCAAGAGAACGGTGGCCATGAACTTTTTCTTGAATCCAAGGAAGAGCTATATAACAATTGCTTAGACAACCTCGACAGGGCAAATAAACTTTTAAGACCTGTTTTTAAGATCGATGCCTTTGAACCACAAGGCAACCGTTTCCAATTTAAAAACATTAAAGAGCAGTATATAACAAATACGTTAGAGGCCCAGATTGATACTGGGAAGATGATGGCCGCTCTCTTACAATTAAACAGGAAAAAAGGTATTCGAATATTGAATGCAATTGCCGTTGAGGAATTCCAGGAGATTGGAAATTCGGTAAGCGTTAAAACCAATGCCTTTGAGTTTAAGACAAGGAAATTATTGATTGCCACCAATGGCTTCGCTTCTCAATTAGTGGGTGAAAAAGTGGATCCTGCTAGAGCACAGGTATTTGTAACCAAACCAATACCTAAATTACATATTAAGGGCACTTTTCATTTGGATGAGGGGTATTATTATTTTAGGAATATAGATGATCGCATTCTTTTTGGGGGAGGTCGAAATTTGGACTTTAAAGGGGAGCAAACCTATGAGCATGGTGAGACTCAGCTGATTCAAAACCAATTGAAAAAAATGTTGACAGAAATTATTCTACCAAACACTTCTTTTGAGATAGAACATAAGTGGAGTGGCATTATGGGTGTTGGCCAGGAGAAAAAACCGATTGTAAAACAACTTTCCAATAATGTGTATTGCGGTGTTCGTTTAGGAGGTATGGGAGTAGCTATTGGCAGCCATATAGGTAGGGAACTGGCAGAACTTTCATCTTTGTAAATAGCATATTGTTCATTTTTCTTTCTATATTGTTCTTCGTTTAAGAAAGATTACTACCCCAACGCTTATTGCCGCCCAAATATTTAATTATTCTGGACTTAATTGAATTCGATATCATCGTAGAACTGATATAATGATATGGTGAATATTGAGTTTAGAAGGATATTTTTATGGCCAAAAATGTATTTGAATCCAGTTTAATAGTGACGTGTTTCGTCTTTACGTTTGCATGCTTTGTAAGTTGTTCAACTTCAAAGTCAAATTATCAGCGCGAATACACTCGGTTGTGGAAAGAGATTATAAAATCTGAAGCTTGGAAGAATTCCTTATTGACCGAGAACTCTGAAATCCAGACAAGGGATTCTGAATTTTATGCCACCAATACAGACACCGGTATTGCAGAAGATCGTTTTACCGCAAATATTGATATGGAAGCACTTTTTGATAAGCGTTTTAATTCTTTGGTGTCAAGAGCTTATTTTAAGATCATTTCAGAAGCAGAGAATGCCGATACTCGTCTTAAGGCAGAATTTGACCGGTGGAACGGTATGCAACAGAATACAGACTTAAAAAAAGATCATGCTTTCAAAAAGAAGTATGAGACCGTAATACGAAGATACAATGCACACAAGGAGATGTTAGAGGGGCTTAAATCTTGGAATATTTTTAGTGATTTTAGATCAAATGATCTGGATTTTTTCAAAGCGGAAAATAGGAATGAAATTCATAAAATGTATCAAAACGGAAGTACGGAAGATAATATGATCAACTTTCTGGTATACAGATTAGCTGATTTATACCATTACGGGGACTAAGGAAAAACGATTAAAAGCTTTTTCATCGTACATTTATACTTATAAGTCATCAATGCCGAATGAGCGAAAAAGACCTTAAATTATCCTTATATCAATTTTGTCAAGGGTTTGTTGACGAAAGATCTACCCGTATTCTATTCCAAATAAAGGAACTTCAAATGGCCTTGGATTCAGAGACAAAAAGTAGTGCAGGTGATAAGCATGAAACAGGTAGGGCGATGCTACAATTGGAAAGGGAAAAATTGGGGCAACAATTGGCCGAAGTCCAAGAATTGAATCGAGTGATGCAAAAAATCGATATTTCATCCAAGAAAACCGCTGCTGCTTTAGGCAGTCTGGTTAAAACAACGGAGACCAACTATTTTCTGGCAATCTCTGCGGGCGAGTTTAAATCAGGGGATGGATTAAATTATTGCATTTCTCTAAACACTCCCGTTGGCATAATGCTCTTGGGCAAAACCGTGGGAGATACCATTGGGTTTAACGGGAATATATTAAAAATAGTAGCGATTGAGTAATAGCATCAATCCAAACTGGGACGCCTTCGTTTTGCCTTTTTTAAAGCATCTTTTTTCTTGGTTTTCAATCTTTTTTCAATGGATGACCTTGAAGGCTTTGTCTTTCGTCTTTTTTTTGGAACCGCAAGTGCAAATTCCATTAAATCTAAAAAACGTTTGGTAATATATTCCTTGTTTTTATGTTGACTTCGACTTTCATCAGAATGTAAAATCAAAACATTATCCTTGGTGAGCCTGTTTGCAAGTTTATTGTAGATGCGCTCTTTTTCTGTCAATGACAATGCATTTGAATTTTCAACGTCAAAAGTCAATTCAACTTTGGTAGAAACCTTGTTTACATGCTGTCCGCCAGGCCCACTACTTCGAACCGCTTTAAGTTTAATTTCTTGAATGAGACCCTTTTTTTCCATCTGTATTATAAGTTCAACCGTTGGTTTATGGTCTCGATTGAAACGTTCAAAAACACATTACTTTCGGGCTCTAAGGCT
>CAZYQR010000024.1:0-18963 GCA_964649755.1 uncultured Maribacter sp.
TCTTTGGATAATGAATTCATTTTAATGGATTCTTTTGTGTTTCCCTCTTTGGGGGATAAGGACCTTTATCCCCAAAAACTGTACCCAATAGCAATAAGTCCTACTAATAAACAGTATATGGCAAAGTAAGAAAGTTTGCTCTTTTTAACGATTTGGATCATCCAAGTACATGCTGCCAAACCTGCAATAAAAGCGGCAATAAAACCAGCTCCCATAGCAAAGATATTCTCGCTTTCAAGGCTTAATTCACCACTTAAGATATCTTTACCCATTTTACCTAGAATCAATGGTACAACCATGAGGAATGAAAAACGGGCGGCTTTGGTCTTGTCTACACCTAATAATACGGAAGTTGAAATTGTTGCTCCGGATCTTGAGATACCCGGTAAAATAGCAATTGCCTGGGAGACACCAACAATAAATGCATTTCCAAAAGTAACTTTTTTATGGGTATCCTTAGCTCTATCAGCAAAGTAAAGCAGCACAGCTGTAATCAATAACATAAAACCAACAAACCGTATATCACCGTCAAAGAAGGCTTCCAATTGCTCTTCAAATATTAGACCGACTAATGTTGCGGGAACCATAGACAAAACAATTTTCAGAGAGAAAAGGGTTTCCTCATTATTTTTAAACTGAAAAAGCCCACGTATAATTTCCCAAACATCCTTCCTAAATACAACAAGAGTACTCAAAGCAGTGGCAAAATGAAGTACTACCGTAAACAAAAGACTTTCTTCGGGGACGGAGTTGTCTCCTAATATGGCCTTACCCAATTCTAAATGTCCGCTCGATGATACAGGAAGAAATTCCGTGAGTCCTTGGATAATACCAAGGATGATGGCGTCGATGGTCTCCAATTAGTTGCGCTTCTTATGTGGATTCAACAAAATGGCATAAACTTCAATACCAAGACCAATCAGCACCAGGGTTGGTGCCAGACGTATTCGTCGAAAATTATAGATTTCCTCATTAAAGACATTGGGGTCATCACTACCGCCACCGCTCATTAGTATGAATCCTAAGGCTATGAATGCAATGCCAATGAACATGAAGATATAATTCTTCTTCTGAAATATAAATTCTGGCTTCGTCACTCGCTCGCTCGAATTGTTTTGCTTTTTACCCATATCGCAAATTTAATGAAGTCCGACCTATTTTTTTTATTTAACCGAGAATTTATGCTTTTATTTCAAGTTGAAGGCTTTTTGGAAATGCATAGCAAAAGCTACGGATTGAGAAAAAGACAAAAACAGGGATTAAAATGGACACTTCGCAGGAAATAACAAAACTAGGGCAGAATTCAATAATACAGCTCGTCTGTCCTAAGATTCAAAAAGCGTTGTGTTGCAAAATAAGTACTAATCAATGAAATCAAGACCCCTAAAACAAAAACCCCAACAAAGAGCAGAATCAATATCGTACTATCTTGAAAAAGATTGAGTTCAGGGAAATTGTTATTCAAATAAAGTAATGCTCCGCCTAGTGCCAGAAGGGCAATAACCGCACCTAACATTCCTAGTTTAATATTGGTCCATAAAAAAGGTCTGCGAATAAATATTTTTGTAGCACCTACCATCTGCATTGTTTTAATTATAAAACGTTTTGAATAGATAGACAAGCGTATAGAGCTATTAATCAGCAAAACAGCGATAAAAGTGAAAATTGCACTTGCCACGAGAATCCAAAAACTGATTTTTTTCACATTATCACTTAGAAGTCCAACCAAAGGTTTGTCATAACTTACTTCATCAACATAATTCTTTTTCGATATTTCAGTAGCTATTCCCTCAATTTGTTCTGGGGAAACAAAATCGGCATTCAATTGAACGTCAATCGAATTTTTAAGCGGATTATACCCAAGAAAGTCTATAAAGTTTTCTCCAATTTCCTCACTGTGTTGTTCAGCAGCTTCTTCTTTGGAAACATAAGTCGCCAATTTGGTATATTCGGCCATGGCCAAACTCTTTTGCAATTGGTCAACCTCTACTTCTTTGGCGTTTTCTTTTAAAAATACCGATATCGTAATCTGCTCCTTAAAATGGTCTGCCATTTTTTTGGTGTTTAACACCAATAATCCCAAAATTCCAAGTAGAAAAAGTACCAACCCAATGCTTAAAACCACTGAGAAGTAGGAAGAAATCAGCTTTCGTTTTTGGTAGCGTTCAAAAGATTTGCTCATAGGTGGTACACTTCAATATGTAAAAATAGGAAAGTAAATTGATTAAACTTATTTTTGCGCGGTATAGTTAAGAAAGCGAAAAAATGCAGTACAATTTCACCGAAATTGAAGCCAAATGGCAAAAATATTGGGCCGAAAACCAAACGTTCAAAGCAGAGAATGATTCCGATAAGGAAAAGTTTTATGTGCTGGATATGTTCCCTTACCCTTCAGGGGCGGGGTTACATGTTGGGCATCCGTTAGGTTATATTGCCAGTGATATTTATGCCCGCTATAAAAGACATAAAGGTTTCAATGTTTTGCATCCTATGGGGTATGATTCTTTTGGCCTACCTGCAGAGCAATATGCCATTCAAACCGGGCAACATCCAGCGATCACCACAAAAACCAATATCAACAGATATCGGGAACAATTAGATAAAATTGGTTTCTCTTTTGATTGGAGCCGTGAGGTACGGACTTCTAGTCCGAACTATTATAAATGGACACAATGGATTTTCATTCAGCTGTTCAATTCGTGGTATAATATAGATTCAGATAAGGCTGAGGATATTGAAACATTGATTGCCATTTTTGAAAAGGAGGGAAATGCTAATGTCAATGTCGTTTGCGACGATAATATTGAGGCATTCTCCGCTCAGGATTGGAATGCATTTTCAGGTAAAAAACAGCAAGAAATATTGTTGCAATATCGGTTGACCTTTTTGGCGGAGACCGAGGTCAATTGGTGCCCTGCCCTTGGAACCGTATTGGCAAATGATGAAATCGCAAATGGGGTTTCAGAACGTGGTGGCCATCCTGTGGTTCGTAAAAAGATGACACAGTGGAGTATGCGAATTACAGCATACGCCCAAAGATTGTTAGACGGTTTGGAAAAAATAGATTGGCCACAGCCTTTAAAAGATTCGCAGACCAATTGGATTGGTCGCTCTGAAGGCGCGTCAGTGACTTTCAAGATAAAGGCTAGCAAGAATATCACCCTGAGCGCACCTTGCCTGCCGGCAGGCAGGGCCGAAGGGAATATTGATGTTTTCACGACAAGACCTGACACCATTTTCGGAGCTAGTTTTATGACTTTGGCCCCAGAACACGAGTTGGTATCCAAAATTACTACGCCAGAGCAAGAAGCTGAAATAGATGCTTATGTTGAAGCCACGGCAAAACGCTCCGAGCGTGATAGAATGGCTGATGTAAAGACCATTTCAGGTGCTTTTACAGGCGCATATGCCGAACACCCTTTTACCAAAGAACCCGTTCCTATTTGGATTGGCGATTATGTTTTGGCAGGATATGGTACTGGAGCGGTTATGTCTGTTCCTTGTGGGGATCAACGCGATTATGACTTTGCAAAGCATTTTAATATCCCTATTCCAAATATTTTCGACGGGGTTGATATTTCTGAAGAAGCCTTTGCGGATAAGGCGACCACAGTTATTGCCAATTCCGATTTCCTAAACGGATTGCCTTACAGAAAGGCTGTAAAAAGGGTCATTTTTGAGTTGGAACAAATGGGACAAGGCCAAGGAAAAATAAACTATCGTCTACGAGATGCTGTTTTTAGCCGTCAACGCTATTGGGGAGAACCTTTCCCGGTGTATTATGTTGATGGGATGCCACAGATGATTGATGTGGAGCATTTGCCCATTGAGTTACCTGAAGTTGAAAAATACCTGCCTACTGAAACTGGGGAGCCACCACTAGGGAATGCTATAATTTGGGCGTGGGATGTAGACCAGTCAGCAGTAGTCAGTAATAAGTTGATTGACCATAAAAATATATTTCCTTTGGAATTGAACACCATGCCTGGTTGGGCAGGGAGTTCGCAGTACTTTAATCGGTATATGGATTCTGGGAATGGAAATGAAATATTCTCACAGGAAGCTATACAATATTGGCAAGATGTAGATTTGTACATAGGTGGTAGCGAGCATGCTACTGGGCATTTATTGTATTCCCGTTTTTGGCAAAAATTCATGTTTGACAAAGGTTTGGTGCCTAAAGATGAGTTTGCCAAAAAGCTCATTAATCAGGGTATGATAACTGGCACAAGTGCTTTTGTTTATAGGGAAGAAGATTCAGGGAATGTTATTTCGAAAGGAAATGTTGGTGATAAAAAAGTTACACCGATTCATGCGGATGTTTCTTTTGTAAATGCTTCAGATGAATTGGACGTTGAAGCTTTTAAAAATTGGCTTCCAGAATACAAGGATGCTGAATTCATTTTAGAAAACGGAAAATATATAGTAGGTCGCGAAGTTGAAAAAATGTCCAAATCAAAATACAACGTGGTAAGTCCGGATAGTATTTGTGAGGAATATGGGGCAGACTCTTTGCGTTTATACGAGATGTTCCTAGGGCCGTTGGAGCAGTCCAAACCTTGGAATACGGCTGGGATAACGGGAACACATTCATTTTTAAAAAAACTTTGGCGTTTGTATTTTGATGAAAGTGGGGCCAAGTTCAATGATGCAGAACCCAATAAGGAAAATCTAAAAACACTACACAAGACCATTAAAAAGGTTGAGGACGATATTGAGAATTTTTCTTTCAACACCTCGGTTTCCACTTTTATGATCTGTGTGAATGAACTTTCAGCCCAAAAATGTACAAGTCGTGCTATTTTGGAGCCACTTGCCATTTTGGTTTCACCATATGCCCCACATATTGCGGAGGAGCTTTGGGAACAATTGGGCTACAAGGAATCTATATCAACAGTATCTTTCCCCATATTTGATGCAAGTCATTTAGTGGAGAGTAGCAAGCAATACCCTATATCATTCAACGGGAAAATGCGATTCACTTTAGAATTACCATTGGATTACTCCAAAGATGAGATAGAAGCGGCTGTAATGGCCCATGAAAAGACCCAACAACAATTACAGGGTAGAACACCGAAAAAAATAATCGTGGTTCCAGGAAAA
The DNA here is from genome assembly GCA_964649755.1 of uncultured Maribacter sp. Lineage (GTDB taxonomy): Bacteria > Bacteroidota > Bacteroidia > Flavobacteriales > Flavobacteriaceae > Maribacter_A. The sequence continues at coordinate 5,104 of CAZYQR010000024.1, forward strand.
ATCGTAAACATTGTAGGATAATATATTGGACATTATGTCAGCATTTGACGCCCCACCAGTCTCTGAAACGAGTTCAGGGCACATTGGCGGGGTTTTTGTTTTAGACCTAGTCCCGATAAGACAGGGATCTTTATTATTTTTATAAAAATTAAAACAGAAAAGTTATGATGGGATATTATATATTAATCGGCGCTATTGCTTTGGTCAGTTGGCTGGTAAGTAGAAAACTTAAAAGTAAATTCAAGCATTATTCCAAAGTGCACTTAAGCAACGGAATGAGCGGTGCTGAGATTGCTGAAAAAATGTTGGCCGACCACGGTATTCGTGATGTAAAGGTGGTTTCTACTCCTGGGATGCTCTCAGATCACTATAATCCAAAAAATAAAACGGTTAATCTTAGTGAAGGCGTGTATTCCCAACGTAACGCTTCTGCAGCTGCAGTTGCAGCACATGAATGCGGGCATGCCGTTCAACACGCACAGGCTTATGAGTGGTTGACATTGCGTTCGAGATTAGTTCCTGTGGTAAGTGTAACTTCTGGAATGTCTATGTGGGTTGTTTTTGGTGGACTGATGTTAGGTGCTGCTGCAGGAGTTGGATTTGGTTACTGGGTAGCCATTGCTGGATTGATTATGATGGGCATGGCGACCTTGTTCAGTTTTATCACTTTACCGGTTGAATATGATGCCAGTAATAGAGCTTTAGCTTGGTTGAAAGCCAAAAATATGGTAACACAGCAAGAATATAAAGGTTCCGAGGATGCTTTGAAATGGGCCGCCCGGACCTATTTGGTAGCTGCTATTGGCTCATTGGCTACTTTGTTCTATTGGGGATTACAAGTTCTCGGTGGAAGGGATTAATATCTACTTAAAAATAAAGGAAAAAGACGCTCGAAGGCGTCTTTTTTTATATGGTAATTTGCCGGTCTATTTGTTGATCTAGCGAGATAAAGGTTTCGGTTCGTGAAACTCCATCAATTTGTTGGATTTCTTTGTTCAATACATGCATTAGATGCTCATTGTCCTTACACAGTACTTTGATGAGGATAGACCAATTTCCTGTGGTATAATGACATTCCAATACTTCGGGAATTTTTTCCAATTGTTTTACTGCAACGGGATTGCTCATGGCTTTGTCCAAAAAAATACCGATGTAGGCCATAGTAGTATAGCCCATTGCCTTCGGATTTATAATGAATTTGGAGCCAGCAAGAAGCCCTGATGCTTCCAACTTGCGAAGACGCTGATGAATGGCGGCGCCAGAGATGCCAATACCTCGAGCTATTTCAAGAACCGGTTTTCGGGCATCCTGCATTAAGAACCTTAGGATTTTCTTATCAATCCCATCAATCTTTACACTATTGTTGTCAGATTTCATTTCTTCATTTCAATATGGAAGTAAAAATACAAAATCACTATGAAAGTCTAATTACCCACTGCATCTGGATTGTAACCCAAATATGGAACCTCATATTCCTTAAAGGAGATCCCGTAATTCTGCAATTCTGCCAATATAGGATCATACACTTCTTGGGTTATAGGTATTTGTACTCCCGGTGTGGTAATTTGTTTGTTCAAAATCAATAAAGTAGCAATAGCCACTGGTAGACCAACAGTTTTGGCCATGGCAGTATAGGTGCGGTTTTCTCCAATGACGACTACATTTGCATCAATCTGGGATTTTTTACCGTTGAGTTCATAACCGAATTTGTGGTACATGACAATCATGTCCTTATCATCCTTGTCTAGCGTCCAACTATCTTCTAAAATCAATTGTAGAATTTGAGCAGGAGTTGCATTTTCTAGAGGGATGATTTTTTTAGCATCAAAAAGATTCAATTCGGAAAGCATTTCCCACTTGCTATCATCTTGGTCAATTTTTAAATAGTGTCGTAATTTCAATTGAACAGAATCGGTTGGCGAATAGGGTAAAAACAAGTTGGTGAATGCACGGTATGACATACCCTTTGAGTTTTCAATAGAATAACTATCATCGGTCATTCCCAATTGCACGAACATATTCCATGCCTTTGAAAACCCGACCCTCCTCATTGTACCTCTATAAGTCGTAAGTGCATTATGTAAACCATAGGCCTCGCGATAGTTCAAAGAATCGCGATTGGCATAACCTTCGAATTTACCATAGCCTTCAATTTCAAAAAATTCTGTTCGCCTAAAAAGCTTATGATATGGAATGTATTTATAAGAACCTTCCTGAATAAATTTTGCCGCACCCCCTTGACCTGCAAGGACGACATTTCTTGGATTCCAGGTAAATTTATAATTCCACAAATTATTATCACTTTCAGGAGCAACCAATCCGCCTGTGAACGATTCAAATAAAAGCATTTTACCACCTTGGCTTCTAATGTTGTCAATAATCTGCATCGCACTCATATGGTCAATTCCAGGGTCAAGACCAATCTCGTTCATGAAGACCAAGCCTTTGTCTTTTACTTTTTCGTCTAGTGCTTTTATTTCTTTACTGACATAGGAAGCTGTGACCAGATGTTTTTCCAAAGCCACGCAATCCTCGGCTACTTTTAGATGAAAGCGGGCAGGCAACATGGAAACCACGATATCACTGTTCATGATTGCTTTTTTACGGTCATCATCTTTAAGGATGTCCAAATGCATGACCGTACAATGTGTATGGTCTTTGATTGAAGCAGGAATCGCATCAGGATTTATATCACCTATGGTAAGGTGCAGTTTTTCAGTATCAGACTTTTCTAAAAAGTAGTCCAACAAATAAGAAGTTGATTTGCCGGCACCTAAAACAAGTATTTTTCGCAACATTTACTTTAATTACTTTTACGTGATTATAACGAGGCACTAAGGTATCAAATTGTTATATTTATAAAAAAAGTGGATTGTTAAGTTATGAACAAAACAATTTTCAGTACAGGTATTGTTTTTGGAGCCCTTGCAGTCATTTTAGGCGCTTTTGGCGCCCACGGCTTGGAAAATCTGGTTGAGGCCGATGCACTACAAACCTATGAAACAGGTGTGAGATACCAGATGTACCATGCCTTTTTGTTATTAATTTTGGCCAATACCAATTTTGTTAGCGAAAAGGAAAAAAGGATTATTTTTTACCTCATTACCCTAGGAATTATACTTTTTTCATTTTCTATATTTCTTCTTGCGACCAATGAATTAACTTCCTTTGATTTCAAAAAAATTGGGTTACTGACTCCACTGGGGGGTGCATTATTAATTTTGGGTTGGATTGTATTAGGATTTCGGGCTTTTAAAAGAATGAATTAATAAATTCACGATTTAAGGCGGTAAAAATTAATAATATTACCCACTTCTAAACCCAATAAATTAACTATTTCCAAAAATTTGAGGACAATGATGAAGCATATTATAAAACAGCATTTAAGCTACCCAATTCCTTCAGGGAAAAATTTAAAAAGTTTGAAGCGTTTGCCAGCGAGGAAATTAGGCGTGTCGGACCACAACGATATACCTTCTAAAAAAAACCCTGACGATAATGTCAGGGTTTTTTTTATTTCTTGTTTTCAATTGTAATATACTTTTGTAATGCCATGGTCATTGATGGCGTATCTGGCGTTGGGGCTTTAATATCAATGCGTAAGCCTGCTCCTGTGGCTGCTTCAACAGTAGAATCACCAAATACAGCTATGCGAGTATCGTTTTGCTCAAAGTCAGGGAAATTCTTTAATAATGATTCTATACCAGATGGGCTAAAGAAAACCAGAACATCGTAATATACATCCCTTAGATCGGAAAGATCACTGATTACCGTTTTGTAGAAAATACCCCTGGTCCAATCAACACCCAACTCATCCAATTTTTCAGGAACTTGATGTTTTAAAACATCTGAAGATGGTAAAAGAAACTTCTCTTCCTTGTATTTTTTGAATAAAGGAACAAGGTCATTGAAATTCATCTTGCCTACATAAATCTTACGTTTGCGATAAACCACATATTTTTGAAGGTAGTATGCAACAGCTTCGGATTGGCAAAAATATTTCATGGTGTCCGGCACTTTAAATCGCATTTCTTCAGCAATTCTAAAAAAGTGATCAACAGCATTTCTACTGGTCAGAACAATCGCAGTATAGTTGTTCAAGTCTATCTTTTGTTGACGAACCCCTTTGGCATCAACCTCTTCAACATGAATAAATGGCCTAAAATCTACTTTTACTTTTTCCTTATCAATAAGTCTGGAATAAGGGGAGTTTTCCATTTTAGGTTCAGGTTGCGAAACCAAAATCGTCTTTATTTTCATAAATCCTAGTCTATTATATAGCTTCCGATGAAGATAAACGGTGCAATTTCAAGAGCGCAAAGGTACAAAATAAAATAGAAAAAGTTACTAGTTATGAATTTTTGATGATTTCTTAGAATGGTTATCCAGCCAATTACATTAACCAAAAGAATTAGTAAAAATGCTACATAAAACACAACTTTTGACCCTATTGCGATATAGGTTAGGATAACATTTGCCACAAACATGATTAAACCGCTGTAATTGAAATATGATAATTTCTTGAAAATTACCTCAGTTATCGTTTTTTGTGTCCCAAAAATGAAACCATTGCCCATTTGAAGCGCAAGTTTTATAAATAGAAAAAGCACTAATGAACCCAAAATCAATGGAAACACAACGATTGCAGAATTTGAGGTAGGCTCAAAAAGAATGTTTCTACCTAGATACAAGAACAGGGAAAAGTTGATGATTAGAAATAGACCGAAAAATAGGTTGAACCAATTTAGTAGCTTTTCTTTTTTGTTGTACATGAAAATGTACTTGTTGTTGAAAGGTAGAATAATGAAATTTAAGAACCTGGTGTAAAAAACCCCTTTTGCCAAAACCACAAATAATAGACTTAGAAAAATTAGAATTGTAATCCAATCCATCACTACTATATTTCTAAGAATGGGTTCCATTAGTTTAATTTAAATGTCGCACTGTTCAGTCCGTGCCGTAATCCGTTTTCTGAAATTACAATTTTAAAATATCCCGGCGATTTTATTTTGTTTGGTTTTGGTAACTTAAACGTGAAAAATGTTGTATCATTTGATTTCAGGGTTAATGATTTATCATTCCTGGGCAATATCTTAATAGGGACAAGCTCTTTAAACTCTTTAAACTGCTTGGCGTCATTCAAAAAAGCTATCGCAAGTTGCAATTTATCCAAGGCAATATTCTTGCTATATGGATTGTATATTTTTACAGTTTGTTCTTCATCGTTCAAAGAAAAACTTTCTTTGTCCACATAGCACCTAAGCTTTCTGAAAGATTCGAAATCATCCATAAAATGAGCATAATAGATGCTGCCATTTATTTTTGGAAAAGTGAATTCTCTATTATTAAGATATTTTGAAACATAAAGTATCTTCTTATGTTGAACATCTTTTTCGGAATCGTCAATTGAATATTGGTTTTGTCTATAATTTATATTGTTCAATGAGTACGATGTTTTCCCGGTATAGAAGGCATACATTGGGGCATTACGGTACGAATTCTCAAAAACTACAGGATTATCACCTGCTTTTGATTGTATTTGGCCCATCCAAGCTTTATTGCCATGTGATTCATAGACAACCGGAAATAATGGTTCGTAAACCAAGCCCATTCGTAGAAAGAGGATGACAACAATATTTGCCAGACCCAACCTATAGATCCATTTTCGAACAATCCCATTCTCAATCATATAATTGAAAACAAGGATAGCAACAGGGATGGAAATAACAATTATCCATTGGGTCTGTACCCTTCTGTTAAAGCTAGAGATGAAAAAGAAAATCAGAACTCCATAAGTCAAATATAAAAGTGCTTTGGTGAACAAGTCTTTTGACCGAGTCTTAAGCAATGAGTAATAAATAAATGGAAAAGTGAGCCCAAAAATTGAGACAAGATTAATTAAAAAGCCTAAGGTGTATTTATTAAAATTATAAGCGGCATTAGGCCGTTCAAAAAGATGGTATTTTATAGATACATAATCATTCTCAACCAACCATAGAAAATGGGGTGTATAACACAATAGGGCCATGATAACGGCCACCCATGCATATTTATTAAAAATCAATTTTAGATTAGATAATAACACGAAGAAAATCACCAATACAGCGTGATATTTACTGTACATGAGTGCTGCCATTACTACTCCAAGAACAAGTGCCATGATATAGGATGGGGACTTTATAAAATGCTTGTAAACTAATAGAAAGACAGCCGTAAAAAATAGTAGCGGTGTATCTGGTAAAGTAAAAAAACCGTATGCGTTGAGCAGTGTCATTGAAAATACAAGCGCAAAAAAGTGTGGCACAAAATTTTCTTTCTTGGGGCTGTCAATAGTCAACCATAATACAAGTAAAGTAGCAACGGATAAAAGACAACTTACAAAACGTACCCCTAATTCGCCATCGAAGAAAAGGCCACTGAGTTTTATCATTAAAGCGATCATGGGTGGGTGATCAAAATAACCCCAAGCCATTTTTTTGGCATAATGCCAATAATAGGCTTCGTCAAAGATGAGCTCTGTAAAATGGGCCTGTAAAAGGTTAAGGACCAATATAGAACCTAAAAGGTATAAAAATAGCCTTGGTAACTTCAATGACATTGTTGAATGTTGATTGGGCGCAAAATTACAAATTCTGCCACTTATAGAAAGGTTTAAAAAAATGATAAATAGCAAAATCAAATTCTTACAGAGCCATTAAAACACTATTTTTGTGCAAATTCTATCAAGTTTATGTCTGTCAGTTTGGTCATTATACCCACCTACAACGAGATTGAAAATGTTGATGCAATCATTAGGGCTGTCTTTGAATTAAAGAAAGATTTTCACGTGCTTATTGTAGATGACAATTCTCCAGACGGTACAGCAGACCATGTTTCTATAATGCAGAAAGAATTCCCAAATCAATTGTTCTTGGAGGTACGCCAAGGAAAAACTGGATTGGGCACAGCTTATATTCACGGATTTAAATGGGCAATTGCAAAAAAATATGAATACATCTTTGAGATGGACGCCGATTTTTCCCATAACCCATCAGACCTTTTGCGTTTGCATAAGGCATGTGAAAATGGGGCCGATGTGGTTGTCGGATCGCGTTATAAAAAGGGTGTTAATGTCGTAAATTGGCCCATGTATAGGGTATTACTTTCGTACGGAGCGTCATTTTATGTAAAAATGATTACTGGGATGCGGGTACACGACCCCACTGCTGGTTTTGTTTGTTATAAAAGACATGTGCTGGAAAATATAAACCTTGATTCTATAAAGTTTATTGGCTATGCTTTTCAAATTGAAATGAAATTTAGGGCTTATCTAAAAAAGTATAAGATTGAGGAAATTTCGATTATTTTCCGAGATAGGGTCAAGGGTAAATCCAAAATGAGTTCTTCAATTATCAATGAGGCTATATTTGGCGTAATGAAAATGAAATTAAAAAGTATTTTCCAAAAAAAGAGATTCTGATTATGGGCGAAGTCTTGATTAAAAACGCAAAAGTCGTCAATGGAAACAAAATATTTGAAAGTGATATTCTGCTTGATGATGAGTTGATCGTTAGGATTGATAAAGATATCAGTAGCGACAATGCTGAAGTAATTGATGTTGAGGGTAATTATTTGCTCCCGGGGATTATTGACGATCAAGTACATTTTAGGGAGCCTGGGCTAACCCATAAGGGGGATATTGCCTCAGAAAGTAGGGCGGCCATAGCTGGCGGTATTACAAGTTTTATGGAGCAACCGAATACAAACCCACAAACAACGACCATAGAAAAACTGGAAGAGAAGTTTGCCCGTGCAGCAGATTCTTCTTTCGCCAATTACTCTTTTTTGTTCGGAGGCACGAATGATAATTTAGAGGAATTGAAACGGTTGGATAAAAATGCCTGTTCAGGTGTGAAATTGTTTTTGGGATCCTCAACAGGAAATATGTTGGTTGATGATGAAGATGTTATAGAAGAGATCTTTAAGAATACAGAAATGGTTATTTCAGCACATTGTGAAGATGAAACGACCATAAAAAGAAATTTGGCCATTTACAAAGAACAGTATGGCGACGACATTCCAGTCAAATATCACTCATTGATAAGAAGTGCCGAAGCTTGTTATCTCTCTTCGTCTAAAGCTATTGCATTGGCTAAGAAAACGGGAGCGAGATTTCATGTTTTCCATTTGTCCACAGGAATTGAAACAGACTTGTTCCGAAATGATATTCCATTAGAACAAAAGAAAATAACCGCTGAGGTATGTATTCACCATTTGTGGTTTTCTGATACAGATTACGATACAAAGGGTACATTGATAAAGTGGAATCCTGCTGTAAAAACAGCCGATGACAGAAGCAAACTCTGGGATGCTTTACTCGATGATCGTATTGATGTTATTGCGACTGATCATGCCCCGCATACTTTGGAAGAAAAGGATAATGTGTATACCCAAGCCCCATCTGGCGGACCATTGGTGCAACATGCCTTGCCCGCCATGTTGGATAAATATCATGAGGGTGTCATATCACTGGAAAAAATAGTAGAAAAGATGTGCCATAATCCTGCAAAATTATTCCAGATAAAAAATAGGGGTTATGTCAAGGAAGGATTTTATGCGGATTTGGCGATTGTGAACCTAAACGATTCCTGGAAGGTTTCGAAGGAGAATATAGCATACAAGTGTGGTTGGTCGCCTTTTGAGGAACACACTTTTAAATCAAAAGTATCACATACTTTCTTAAATGGTCATCTTGCTTATGAAAATGGTAGGTTTTCGACCCAAAGAAATGCGAAACGGTTAACTTTCAACAGATAGCGATGAAAAACCTATTTGTAATATTATTCGCAATACTCTTAACTTCATGTGGGGAGAAACTGCTTGATAAACCAGAAGATTTAATTCCAAAAGATAAAATGATAAATATCCTTAGGGATATTACCATTTTAAATTCCGCTAGAAGTACTAGCGTCACGATTTTACATGATTATAAGATTGAACCAACTACATTCGTTTTTTCCAAATATGGGGTAGATAGCTTGCAATTTGTCACAAGTGACAAGTATTATGCTTCTTTACCCAATGAATATGAAGCAATGTATGTAGAAATTGAAAAACAGCTTGACAATGAGAAAGAACAACTGTCAGAAGCTAAAAGAATAAAAGACAGCTTGGGATTTAGAAAGAAAACTAAAGAAAAGCCAAAAAAAAGGAATAAACTCATGAAATCTAAGGATTCTCTTCCTTAAATTTCGCACAACTGTAGGCAATTACTTCGTCTAAAGCTTCAAAATCAAAACCTAAGGTGTTAATGATGCTTTGATTATCATAAATTTCGCGGGACATTAAGGAATAAATTGTTTTTTTTGTGATTTTCCTACCACTTCTTGTGAAAAGGTTTTTTAAATAATCAAAAACACGACCCAATTCCATTTGCCAGACTTTTAGTTCTTTGGTAGGTGCTTTTATCCCTAATTCAGTTGATAATCTGGTCAATATGTTTTTATAAGTTAAATTTTCGGCCACTGCAATAAAACGTTTATTGCTTACTTCAGAATTCATTAATGTCGTCATCATTTTAATCACATCGCCCACTGTTATAAAACCAGTGCCTCCAGGAGGATAAAAACTATATTCTTTATTAGCGGTTGTAAAAAGCCTCCCACTACCGGTATCCCAAAAACCAGGACCAATGATTAAACCAGGATTCACAATTACTACTGGTAAACCTTCTTGGGATCCTCGCCAAACTTCCATTTCTGCTCTGTGTTTTGTAAGGGCATAAACATTAGCTTCTTGTCCAGACCAATCATTTTCCTCAGTAGCTTTGATACCCTGAACACTTTTACCAATGGCTCCTATAGTGCTCACATAGCAAAGTTTCTTTATATTATTGGCTAGGCATAAGTTGATGATATTTGCTGTGCCCAAAGCATTTATTTTTTTAAGTTTTCGGTAATCGTTCGGATCAAAAGAAATCAATGCTGCGGCGTGGTAAACATATTCTACCTTATTAAATGCGATTTCCAAAGCGGGAATATCGTTGATATCCGCGAGTTGCCATTCGATTTTATTGAAAAGATCTGGGGCATTTTGAGTATAGTAAGAAAATACCTTTTCTACACGTTTTAAATTACTTCCTTGCCTGTAAATTGCCCTAACTGGAGTTTTGTTCTGTACCAAATACAGCAAAAGATGCGCCCCAACCAATCCAGTACCACCTGTAACCAAAACCATGGCTCAAATTTAGGTATTTGGGAGATAATAAAACCAATTTCAAATAGGTAAAGGCATTGTATTTCCTTTTATATTTGTAGCCATCATCAAATTACACTCAGAATGCGCACAAATTTCGTTGAAGAATTAAAATGGAGAGGGATGTTGCACGATGCCATGCCAGGCACCGAAGAACATTTAATGACTGGTATGCAGTCTGCTTATGTTGGTATTGACCCAACTGCCGATTCACTCCATATTGGGCATTTGGTCGGAGTAATGATGTTACGCCATTTTCAATTGGCAGGGCATAAGCCATATGCTTTATTAGGGGGTGCTACTGGAATGATTGGAGATCCATCTGGTAAATCTGAAGAACGAAGTTTATTGGATGAAGCTACACTTCGTTTAAATCAAGCAGCTCTAAAAGCCCAATTAAGTAGGTTCTTGGATTTTGATAGCGATGATGACAATGCAGCGATTTTGGTCAATAATTATGATTGGATGAAGAATTTTTCGTTTCTGGATTTTATTAGGGATATAGGTAAACACATTACTGTAAATTATATGATAGCGAAGGACTCCGTAAAAAAGAGACTGTCTGCTGAAGCTAAAGAGGGCATGTCTTTTACAGAATTCACCTATCAATTGGTACAGGGCTACGATTTTCTTCACCTATACCAGAATAATAATTGTACCCTACAAATGGGCGGTAGTGACCAATGGGGCAATATTACCACAGGAACCGAACTTATTCGAAGAATTGGTGGAGGTAAGGGTTACGCATTGACCTGCCCTTTGATTACCAAAGCCGATGGCACTAAGTTTGGAAAAACGGAGGGGGGCAATGTTTGGTTGGATCCGCATAGAACTTCGCCATATAAATTTTATCAGTATTGGTTGAATACTTCGGATGCCGATGCTGAGAAATATATAAAAATATTCACCTTCTTAACTAAGGACAATATCGAGGAATTGATTTCCGAACATAAGGAAGCACCGCATTTAAGGGTTCTGCAAAAGCGATTGGCTGATGAAATTACCGTGATGGTTCATTCACAGGAAGATTTGGATAATGCCAAAAAAGCAAGTAACATTTTATTCGGAAAATCTACCTCGGAAGATTTGAAAACACTTGATGAAAATACGTTTTTAGATGTTTTTGATGGTGTGCCACAAGCGAAAATAGCAATGTCAAATTTAGATGCTGGTTTGGATATGATCGGAGCAATGGCAGCAAAAACAGGTTTCTTAGGTTCTAATGGAGAGGCCCGTAGGGAATTGAAACAAAATTCAATTTCAGTGAATAAAGAGAAGGTCAATGAAGATTACATCATTACTGCAAAGGATTTGATTAACAAGAAGTTCGTTTTGCTACAACGTGGCAAGAAGAATTATTTTGTGCTAGTAGTTGACTAATTCTATTCAGATATTCAATTAGTTACAATACCATAAGATTACAACCGCGAATATCTGAATTGTCAAAACGACCTAGGATTTCGAAACTCCCATCCTTAGACTTTTTTCCTAGGTCTTGAGTGGCGATAAAAGAACAGGAATTAATATTGGCAAGGTCAATTACATTTACCCCACCAGTTTTTCCCATTTCAAGCAACGTCAGCGGGTCTTCGGTATCTCGAATTAAAATTTTCATCCAAGGCGGATTTTTAAAGATTCCATTTCCTTGGGAATAAGCTTGCGAGAGCAATTCTGTCATCCCGTATTCAGAATGTATGGCCTTTGTTCCAAAGCCCTTTTTAAGAATATCGTGCAACTCTTCACGGATCAGTTCTTTTCGGCGGCCTTTCATTCCCCCAGTTTCGATCACTATAGTGTTTTTCAGATTCAACTGGTGTTTTTCAACCAAATCCAACAAGGCAAATGAAACGCCAATAAGCAAGACCTTTTTTCCCTGGGAATCAAGTCTAATTAATTTTTCAATAAGCACATCAATTTCATCCAAATAAAAACCACTATCCGGATGATTACTTTTTTTAATCAAATCATCTACCATGTATATCAAGGAAGATCCACTGCGCTCCAAATAGGAAGGTAAAAGTGCCAAAACGCAATAATCTGAAACATCACCATAAAAAGATTTAAAGCCTTTTGAATAACTTTTCTCATAAAGCGCTATGTCTGTCACATAATGCTTACTAGTGATTTGCCCAGTTGTACCACTACTTGAGAAAATTGATTGTTCAATATTTTTTGAGGAAACTACTTTCTTCGATTTAAAAAAGGCAATAGGCAAAAAGGGGATTTCTTTGAATGAGGTAATGTTGTTCTTGGTTCTTCCCAAATGTTCACAAAAAATGCTATAAACCGGATTCTTTTCAATCTGAAATCTAAATACATCCAATGCAATGGATTCAAATTCCTGTGATGTGGAAATTTCAAATATTTTAGAGGTATCGATCATTAGCTTCGCGGACACAAAGGTAATAATATGATAAAATGATCGAATCTAAAGTAATGTTTATTTTACAACGAGCTTACGGGTAATTGTCTTGCTCTCCTCAGTCACTTGTAAAACATAAACCCCTGGCACCAACTTTGAAATGTTCAGTGATGTATTCAAAATACGTTCAGTAAGGACTATTTCTCCAAAAACGTCATAAACAGTAACCTCCTTGCGCGCATTTTTTTCGGTTGTAATATAGACCACATCGTTAAAAGCCGGATTGGGATAAAGTTTAAATCCTGAGATTTCCTCATTTCGCGGATTGTTAAAATCCATAGGTTCCTGCGCAGAAAGCGAAACAGAAAATACCATAAGTAGGGCAAAGTAGATTTTCTTCATTTGTATTGATTTGGGGTCAACAAAAGTAAAGATACTGAAAGGCGATACTTACAGAATAAAAATGTTGTGAAATTCGATTAAATGTAGGTAAATGAATACTGCTTTGCAGTTCATCGATATTTTTGGTAAATCATCGATAAAAACTTAAGCGGTTATTTGAAGTAAAAAGGAAATAACTATTTAATAATCAGCTTTCTGGTAGCTATTTTGTCTTTTTCATAGACCCGCAAAACATATACCCCTGCACCCAATTCAGAAACATTCAATTCTTCCCTTAAGAGTGTTGTTGTCATAACTTGGGTTCCTAAAACATCAAAAATCTGAATCTTTTTTGGGGCTTTATCCGCTGTTATAATGTACACTTTGCCATTCGTGACAGGATTAGGATATAATTTAAAACCAGCTATATCTGCATTGGGCTTTGCATCTTGGGCATAGCTCAACGAAATAAAAAGTAAAGAGAACATCAAGTAAAGTTTCTTCATATAAATGGAGTTGCAAAAAGCATACGGCAAATATAATAATTTTAGGTTTGGATTGTAGGTGCTCTCTTATCATTTAAGTATAAATTCGATGAATTACACATGATTCAATAGCACAATGAACTGTTTGTTACTATTTTATGTATGGGGTGTTATGTTAACGTTACCAATTCAATTGAATCCAAAGCGGTTTAACGTAATAGTATTATATTTACTTTCATGCTTGAATAGAATATGATTTCTCAATGAAAAAGAAGAATATTAAGATACTGTTGGTTGATGATGAAAGAGATATTTTGGAGATAGTAAGTTACAATCTTACCTCTGAGGGATACCAGGTTTTTACTGCAAAAAATGGGGTAGAGGGAGTTGCCAAAGCAA
>CAZYQR010000025.1:0-18383 GCA_964649755.1 uncultured Maribacter sp.
GTAGGCATGCAATTATATGTTGACCATTTTAACAAAGACCTAAAAGGATTGGAAAGTAAGTTAGGGTATTTTGAGAAATTGGGAGTGAATTTTTTACACCTAATGCCCATTACCCCAAGACCAAAAGGTGAAAACGACGGCGGATATGCTGTAAACAGTTATCACGAGGTAGACAAGCGGTTCGGTGCGAAAGAAGATCTATTAAGGCTTACTGAAAAATTGCGCGATAAAAACATGTACTTAATGCTTGATTTTGTCGCAAACCACACTTCCAACGAATTTCCATGGGCCAAAAAGGCCATGGCAGGCGATTTAAAATATCAAAAGTATTATCATATTTATCAAGACCGGACCATCCCCGATGCATTTGAAAAAACGCTTTCGGAAATTTTTCCAATGACCTCCCCAGGCAATTTCACATTCAACCCTGAAATGCAGAAATGGGTCATGACCGTTTTTAACCAGTACCAATGGGACCTTAATTATTCAAATCCGGAGGTATTTATAGCGATGTTGGGTAATTTGTTGAAATTGGCGAATCTTGGTGTAGATGTGGTACGTTTGGATGCCCTTGCATTTATGTGGAAAAAACTCGGTACCCTCTCCCAAAACTTACCCGAGGCCCACACATTGATCTCCCTATTCAGAATGTGCTTGCAGGTAATTGCTCCTGGAGTAGTATTCTTAGCAGAAGCTATCGTTGCTCCAAATGAAATAATCAAATATTTTGGTTCGGGGCCTATGAAGGGGAATGAATGTGAAATTGCATACAATGCTACCCTAATGGCACTATTGTGGGACGCCATCGCAACAAAAAAGACAATATTGCTTTATAAAAATCTCTATAACCTTCCCACAAAGCCCGAAGAAGCTACTTGGATCAGTTATATACGCTGTCATGACGATATTGGTCTTGGGTTCGATGATCGTTATATTAATGAAGTTGGTTGGGATGCCAAACATCATCGCAAATTTCTGCTGGATTACTATTGCCAAAATATTGAATGGTCTTCTGCCAAAGGCGAGATTTTCATGTACAATCCAAAAACAGGTGATGGTAGAATCACAGGAAGCTGTGCTTCTCTATTGGGTTTGGAAAAAGCCCTTGACCAAAATGATGAAGCCAAAATTAACCAAGCAATCGATAAAATAATCATGATGCATGGCATCATATTGTCCTATGGCGGTATCCCCCTAATCTATGCTGGGGATGAAATAGGCACCTTAAACGATTATTCGTACCTCAAGGACGACAACAAAAAAGAAGATAGCCGTTGGGTAAATAGGCCGTACCAAGATTGGGAGAACGTTGCTCGCCTTGATTCTAAGAAAACCTATCATTCGAGGATTTTCTTTGCATTACAGCTATTGATTCACATACGCAAACGAAACCAGGTTTTCGCAGATAGTAATAACCTTGTTTTATATGATGGTCATAACCCACATGTTTTTATTTATGAACGAACTTCAGACAATGATGAAGGTGTTTTGGTAGTATCTAATTTTTCTGAATCACTACAGGCAATCGCTGAAATTTCCTTGGGACCATATGGGTCATTAGCCAATCCTAAAGATTTGATTTCGGGTAGAGCAACGAAGTTCGTTGATGGTAAATTGGAACTAAAACCATACCAATTATTTTGGTTGTCTAAGGTCTAACTATATTTCACCTTCCGCAATATACGTAGCGATTCTTTTAGGGAATGATGCACCTGTTGATCGGTCTTTTTCAAAAGGACCCGTGCTTTCTCCATTTGGCCCTTAGCCTCTTCAAATCCGTTTAAAAAACAAATAAGATAGGTAGCTGGTAAATGCGATAGATCTTCTTTATCAGCAGGCTTCAAGGCCATGTTTTTTTCCAATTTACGAAGTATTGCATTGTTCGTATTGAAAATATGGTATAGTGTCTTTTTATCGTATTTAGGAGGGTCAAAAATCAATTCGCTTTGAATCTGATAGGTGCCATTATCCTCAAAAGTAATGTTCATTTTCTCCAAGGGGTAGTACTTTAATTTATTGGCCAGCCCCAAACGCACATACTCTGTTGTTGTAAAGGTATCATCATCGAATTCTACCGTAACCTCATCTAAAGTAGAGAAGAATAGTTTTACCTGTTCGTTGATCAGCTCAATATCAACCCTTGAAAAATAGGTTTCATCTTTGACTTTTTTCGCATTTCCGGCCCAACAGACCACAAATTGTTCTTTAAAAACTTTGTAACTGCTTTCAAGATCTTTATGTCGATTATTGAGAAAATCAATGACACCATCCAAAGTCAATTCAATATTGTTCCTGGCATGTTGCTCTATAGTTGCCACTGCTTTTGAATTGATATCCTTTAATTCAATGTCAAAGGCCTTTGGCATACTAATACTGCCCTCTCTAAAAAAGACCATACCCCCATAATATTTCCAGATATTCTTCCGAAGTGCACATACCCTACCATTGGATTTAATAGTGACCAAACCAACAACCCTACCTTCCTCTAAATGCGGAAATGGGATATTCTCATAGGCAATCAAAGGCGGATTGTCCAAATAAGCATTCACCAAATTCTGGATTTTGCTATCGTCGAAAAAATCGACCCCAACAATCTTATTGTCCTCATCTTCAACCCCGACGACTATGAAAGAATGGTTTTTTGGATTACTATTGGCAAGGGCACAAACGTGTTTAAGAAATTTTGCTTTTCCTTCTTTATGGCCAATACTTATAAAACGTTTTTTGTCGTAAAAGCTATTCTCGTCGTTATGTGCGAGGAGGTTTTTTACCAGAAGTCGTTTGTTGATCATAGTTCTTTCTTCACTATTGTATTACTTGCCTGTGCCGTCGGCATAACAACCAAATCGGCAATATTCACATGAGAAGGTCGGGTTACTACAAATAGAATAATATCGGCAATGTCTTCAGGTTTCAAGGGTTGATACCCCTCATAAACCACATCGGCCTTATTTTCATCTCCCTTAAAGCGCACTTGACTAAATTCGGTCTCAACCAACCCTGGGTTTACGGCCCCTACACGAATTCCATATTGATTCAAATCCATACGCATGCCCTGGTTGATGGCATCAACTGCATGCTTACTAGCACAATAGACATTGCCTTTGGGATATACTTCCTTCCCAGCTGTAGAGCCAATGTTTATAATATGTCCGGCTTTCTTCGAAACCATATCGGGCAATACCGCATTTGAAACGTACAACAAACCTTTGACATTAATGTCGATCATGGCATCCCAATCATCAAGGTTTCCTTCTTCAATAGGGTCGAGTCCATGTGCATTTCCTGCATTGTTTACAAGAATATCAATATTTGAAAAATCTATAGGCAATGAACCTATCTGGTTTTTCACTTCTTGTTTGTTTCGAACATCAAAATTCAAGGTATGCACAGACGTAAGCTTCCCGAGTTCTTTTTTTAAGGCATCCAATCGGTCTTGACGTCTTCCACATAAAATCAAGTTGAATTTGTTTTGCGCGAAAAGCTGTGCGGTTGCACGACCTATACCGCTGGTAGCCCCCGTTATTAAAGCTGTTTTACTCATATTTCTGTTATCTCAATGACTATATACTTTTTTGACAATATTTCATTCAAAATGTTGTTTTTCCCAATAGAAACATAAGGCAGTTCATAGGATATATTTAAAAAAAGAAGTTATGTTTGCCCCAAGTGTGTGAAATTAAAAAGAAATCACTTAAAAACTTCATAAAAATAGGGGCTATCGTCATTTTTTAACCAATCATTAACAGCGATACAATGAATAAATTTTCAATTTGCACCTCTGTTAAGATCAAAACAAACTATTACCAGAAAATGCATTAGAATATATGGAAGAAAATACTACAGTTGATATTAGCGCAGTGAATGAAAAAATTGCCCAGGAAAGTGCATTTATAGACTTGCTAATGTTAGAAATGAATAAAGTAATCGTAGGTCAAAAACACATGGTCGAAAGATTACTCATTGGTCTTTTGGGGCAAGGTCATATTTTATTGGAAGGTGTTCCCGGACTGGCAAAAACCCTTGCTATTAATACCTTGGCCAAAGCCGTTAAAGGAAGCTTTAGCAGAATACAGTTTACCCCCGATCTTTTACCAGCCGATGTTGTTGGCACCATGATCTACAATATGAAGCTAAATGACTTTTCAATTAAAAAAGGTCCCATCTTCGCCAACTTTGTTTTGGCAGATGAAATAAATAGGGCCCCGGCCAAAGTACAATCAGCCCTTTTGGAAGCTATGCAGGAAAAACAGGTAACCATTGGTGATGAGACTTTTATTTTGGACAAGCCGTTCTTGGTCATGGCAACCCAAAACCCGATAGAACAAGAAGGTACTTACCCCTTACCTGAAGCACAGATTGATCGTTTTATGTTGAAAACTGTTATTGATTATCCTAAAATGAACGAGGAGCAATTGATCATGCGCCAGAATCTTTTAGGTCAATATGACGAGGTAAAACCTGTGGTTACCATCAAGCAAATCTTAAGTGGGCAAAAGGCAGTAAGAGAGGTCTACATGGATGAGAAAATCGAGAAATACATTTTGGATATCGTCTTCGCAACACGTTATCCTGAAAAATATAACCTAGAAAGCCTAAAACCCCTGATTAGCTTTGGAGCTTCACCGCGTGGTAGCATTAATCTAGGTATTGCTGCCAAATGTTATGCTTTTATAAAACGAAGGGGGTATGTGGTTCCAGAGGATGTGAGAGCTATTGTGCATGATGTGCTTAGACACAGAATAGGCATAACTTATGAAGCCGAAGCAGAGAATATTACTTCTGAGGAAATCATCAACAAAATTGTTAATGAGGTTGAAGTGCCATAAAACAGTCAACAGTGGGCAGTTGCCAGTATAGTTCGACCGAACATTGGCAAAAAATTAGATACAGAATACTCAATACTGTTTACTAAAAAAGATGGATACCAAAGAATTACTAAAAAAAGTTCGCAAGATCGAGATTAAGACACGTCGTCTTTCCGATCATATTTTTGGAGGGGAATACCATTCTACCTTCAAAGGTCGAGGAATGACATTTAGTGAAGTGCGCCAGTATCAATTTGGAGACGATGTTCGTAGTATTGATTGGAATGTAACTGCAAGATATAACGAACCATACGTAAAGGTATTCGAAGAGGAAAGGGAACTTACCATGATGTTGATGGTAGATGTAAGTGGCTCTGAGCATTTTGGAACGACCAATCAATTTAAAAAAGGAATAATCACAGAAATATCGGCCACATTGGCTTTTTCAGCGCTACAAAACAATGATAAGGCGGGTCTAATATTATTCTCTGATGAAGTGGAGCTCTTTATTCCACCTAAAAAAGGGAAAACCCATGTACTAAGAATCATACGGGAATTGCTAGAGTTTAAACCCAAGAGCAACAAAACAGATATTGCTGAGGCGTTGAAATATTTGACCAACGTAATGAAGAAAAAGGCCATCGTATTTGTGCTATCTGATTTTATTGCTGAGGACTATAAACGTACCCTCAAGATTACGGGAAATAAACATGATGTAACGGGTATTCGGGTTTATGATGAACGAGAGGAAAGCATTCCTAATTTAGGAATGGTACAAATGCAGGATGCTGAAACTGGGACATTGCAATTAATCAACACCCATTCAAAAAAGGTGCGCATGGCCTATGGGGAACACCATCGAGAAAGAGTAAAATACTTTCAAGAGACTTTTAAAAAGTCAGGTTGTGGTGTGCTAAGTTGTAGGGTCGATGAAAGTTATGTCAAGAAACTTTTAGGGTATTTCAAAAGAAGAGGATAATGTGGGCTAGGAATTACGAGTTACGAATTAGGGGTTTTGGCGCGATATTATTGCGCTGTATTTTCCTATGCTTGTTTTTCTTTTCATTTAATGGGTTTACCCAAACTTCCCCAAAAGTTTCATCACAAGTTGACACCACTTTCATTAAAATAGGAGATCAACTGAAATTCAAAGTGATTGTTGAGGTGGATTCTACGGATTTGGTAATATTCCCTGAAGGTCAAACCTTTTCCCCACTGGAAACTGTGGAAGCTTATGCCACGGATACCACAAGAAAAAAGGATAGGATTACCTTATTGAAGACCTATGCCCTAACTCAATTTGATTCAGGGTCCTATAAATTACCTGCACAACGTATAGATATAAATGGAAAAGGGTTCTTTACCGATTCTTTACAAATAGATGTGGCGACTGTAGCTGTTGATACACTTGCCCAACAGATGTACGATATTAAACCCTTGATCCAAGTTGAAAAAAGCAATTCCGATATATGGAAAATCCTTTTAATCATACTTGCAATATTGGCCATTATTGGTGCTTTGGTTTATTGGTTTATGCTTCGCAAAAAACCGCTTAGTGAGGAAGAGCAAGAAGCACTTTTACCGCCATATGACCGTGCATTGTTGGAATTAAAAAAGCTGGACAATTCAAAATACCTTATTCAAGACGAATACAAACAATACTATTCTGAACTTACTGATATCGTTCGTTCCTATCTTGAGGAAGATGTTAATGTTTCGGCCTTGGAGAGCACAACTGATGAGCTGATTACCAAGTTGGAAATGATGAAGGATGCCGGAGAACTTGAACTTGAAAACGACACTATAAAACAATTCAAAAGCATTTTACAGACCGCCGATTTAGTAAAGTTTGCAAAATCGAAGCCACCGACAAATGTAGCCCAACAAGACAGAAAAGCTGTGGAGCAAATTGTGGTCAAGACCCATGAGGCTATTCCTGAGCCTACTTTGGAAGAACTAATGGCCCAAGAAGAATACCAAGAAGTATTGGCCCAAAAACAACAACGTAAAAAGTGGTTGATTGCAGGTGCTTCAGCCGTTGCTGTTTTATTGATTTCGGTCGTTGCTTTCGTAAGTTATTACGGTGTTACCAAGGTTTGGGATACTGCAACAGGACACCCGACCAAAAAACTTTTGGATAGCGAATGGGTGGCAAGTTCTTATGGTTTTCCGCCTATTAGCTTAGAGACTCCAGAAGTATTGGTTCGTCAAGAAATTAAAATTCCCGCGGAGGCCAAGGCAACTATAAAAGAGTTGCAATCCTTTATGTTCAGAGATGCTAAAGCGCTCCTCACTTTGGCAACAACTTCGACTACTTTTACGCAACCTGCTGAACCTGAATTCGAAAAGACCATAGAACAGCTATTGAAAAATTTTGAGGATAAAGGCGCGAAAAATATAATTACAAAACAGGAAGAATTTGTTACAGTTACAGGAGTTAAAGGGTTAAAGACCTATGGAAGTGGAAAATTCAAAGTACCTGAAACCGAAGAATTGATCAAAGCAAAATATGTGATTCTAAGCTTCGGTGGAAAAGGGTTTCAACAACAAGTATTATTGACCTGGCAAGATGGGGACGAATATGCACAGGAAATTATTGATAGGGTTTTAACCACGATTGAAGTCAAAACAGAAGTATAGATGTTAGAGAATATATCATTTGCTAATCCAGAGTTTTTTTGGTTGCTTTTACTGCTTCCTCTGGCCATCTTATGGTATTTTTTTAAACGCAATGAACAATCAGCTTCACTAAAAATATCTAGTTTAAAAGGATTTTCCTCTGCCAGCATTCTTCCCAAATTAAGGCCGCTGGTATACATTTTCAGAATATTGGCTTTGGCTGCCATCATTATCGCGATGGCTCGACCGCAAACAGAGGATATCTCCACAAGAACCAAAACCACAAAAGGTATTGATATTGTAATGGCCATTGATGTTTCATCGAGTATGCTCGCAAGGGATTTAAAACCCAATCGCCTTTCGGCCTTAAAGGAGGTCGCGGCCGATTTTATTCGTCAAAGACCCAATGACAGAATAGGGCTTGTGGCCTATGCGGGAGAAGCTTTTACCAAAACCCCGATAACGAGTGATAAATCAATTGTTCTGAATTCTCTTCGTGAAATCACTTATGGGCAATTGAATGATGGTACTGCAATTGGGATGGGATTGGCAACTTCGGTGAACCGACTAAAAGAAAGTAAAGCAATAAGCAAAATCATTATCCTGTTGACGGATGGTGTGAATAATTCGGGTTTTATCGAACCGCAAACCGCTGCTGATTTGGCAGTTGAATACGGCATAAAATCGTACACCATTGGCCTTGGCACCAACGGTAATGCACTATCACCAATTGCTTATAATGCCGATGGTTCTTTTAGATATGGAATGCGCCAAGTTGAGATTGATGAGAAATTGCTTCAAGAAATAGCCGATGTCACCGGTGGCAAATATTTTAGGGCTACCGATAATGAAAAATTAGAGGCCATTTATGACGAGATCAATAAGTTGGAAAAGACTGAAATAGAAGAATTCAAATATTATAAATATGAAGAAAAATTTCGCCCTTGGGTATTGTTGGCGGGAGCTTTACTTCTGTTGGAATGGGTATTTCGAAACACCTTTTTCAGAAGTTTTATATAGACTATGATTCAATTAGACGAAAAAATATATTTCTATCTACTGTTCATCATTCCGGTGATAGTAATGCTGTTCGTATTGCTTCAAATTTGGAAGAAACGAACACAGAAAAAATTCGCTGATTTGTCTCTGTTAAAAAGGTTGACTCCAAATAGGTCAAGTTTTAAATCCAGCTTAAAATTGATGTTCTTCCTATTGGGAATTACATTTTTGACCTTAGGATTGGTTAATCCAAAGATTGGCACAAAATTGGAGACTGTAAAACGAGAGGGTGTCGATATTGTTTTTGCTGTGGATGTATCTAAAAGTATGTTGGCTGAGGATATAGCGCCAAATAGATTGGAAAAAGCCAAACGATTGGTTTCTGAAATAATCAATCAACTTGCAAGTGACCGTATCGGAATCATTGCCTATGCTGGTCAGGCGTTCCCACAACTGCCAATTACAACAGATTACGGGGCTGCTAAAATGTTCTTGCAAAACATGAATACTGATATGTTAACGTCACAAGGCACGGCTATAAATGAAGCAATAAAATTGGCAACAACTTATTACGATGATGAGGAACAAACCAATAGGGTGTTGTTCATTATTTCGGATGGGGAAGACCATTCAGAGGGTACAACATTAAAAGCGGTCGATGATGCAGTTGAAGTTGGAATACAAATTTTTACAATTGGAGTAGGCAAAAGTAAAGGTGCCCCAATTCCGATTAAAAGAAACGGCGTTGTAGAAAGCCTTAAAAAAGACAGACAAGGTGAGGTTGTAATAACCAAGCTCAATGAAGTTGTTTTACAGGACATAGCCAGTGAAGGTAATGGAGAATATATTGATGGAACGAATACCGATGACGCAGTGGAACAAATTAAGGAAATCTTGATTAAAATGGATAAGACCGAGTTTGAAGCCAAGCAATTCGCCGAATATAAGGATCAGTTCCAATGGTTTTTAGGAGCAGGACTTTTATTTCTATTTTTAGACGTTTTTATATTGGATAAAAAGACCAAATGGCTTAAAAAGTTGAACCTTTTCAATGAAAAGAATAGAGAAGCAGCATAATATGAACAAGTTTTTACTTTTACTATTATTAATTGGTTTTACCTCTTTTGCACAAGACGAGGAAGAGGACAAACTGAAAGAAAAAGCACTAAACGAATCTACCAACCTTACGTGGGAAGGTAATAAGTCCTTGTCAGAGAACGACTTCGTTTCGGCCGAGGTAGATTATCGTAAGGCGATTTCAAAAAGTGGGGACAATAATGCTGCACCCTATAATTTGGGCAATGCTTATTACAATAAAGAGACCTATAGTGAGGCATTCGGGCGTTTTAAACAGGCTGGGGAAGTGGCCAATGAAAAACCTGACAAACACAAAGCCTATCATAATATGGGTAATGTGTTCATGAAACAAAAACAATATGAAAAAGCGGTCGAGGCTTATAAAGAGGCCTTAAGGAACAATCCCAAAGATGAAGAAACCCGTTATAATTTAGCACTTGCCAAAGAACTTCTGAAAAAAGAGCAGGAAGAGCAAGACAAAAACGAAGACAACAAAGACCAGAAAGATAAAAAGGACCAAGATCAAAAGAACGAAGGGGACAATAAGGAAGATAAGAAAGATCAGGACGAAAGCGATAAGAAAGACGAGGGCGACGAAGGGGATAAAGGCGATGAAAAGAAAGAGGATAATAAAGAAGGTGACGGGGATAAAAAAGAAGAGGAAAAAAAACAACCTGAACAAGGAGACAAGCCCGAAGAACAAAAACAACAGCCAAGACCAAACCAATTGTCTAAACAGCAGATTCAAAATCTCTTAGAGGCCATGCAAAATGAAGAGAAAAAAGTACAGGAGAAAATAGATGCCAAAAAGGTTAAAGGCGCCAAAGTAAAAAATGAAAAGGATTGGTAATTAAAATGAATTTTAAACATTTCATATCGTTGCTTCCAATTTTATTCCTAGCATTTGTTATGAATGCCCAAGACGATGCTGTCAACTTTGAAATGAAACTTAGCAAAGAAAAGCTGGGAATCAACGAAAGGTTACGCGTTGAATTTACTATGAACAAAGATGGCGACGATTTCAGTCCGCCTGATTTTACAGGATTCCGAGTCCTTATGGGACCTTCGCAAGCCATAAGTTCATCATGGGTCAATGGGGTACGTTCTTACTCCAAAACGTATTCATATACACTCGCACCTACTGCTCGGGGTACATTCAATATAAAACAAGCTTCGATTGTTATTCGTGGCAAAACCTACAAATCATTGGCCAAAAAGGTCGAAGTAACAGCCGCGGTAGAGAAGCCCAATGGTCAAATGACCGTAGATGATTTTGCAGACGATAATCTGCATTTGGTTGCTGAGGTTTCAAAAACGAACCCTTATTTGAATGAAGAGATTAGTGTTGTGTACAAACTTTATGTTAGCCCTTCAATTCGGGTTACAAATTATCGCCCCTTGGATAATCCCAAATACAATAACTTTTGGAGTCAAGATATTCCAGTCCAAAGATTGAATGCGGAAAATGGCACCTATAATGGAAAAGCTTATCGCTATGTGATTTTAAAACGGATAGTGCTCTATCCCCAAAAATCCGGGAAATTGGAGATTGAGCCTCTTTCACTTGATGTGACCGTGGATGTGCCTACCAACAAGCGTGACTTTTTCGGGGGTAGAATTTATACACAGACCAATAAAACGGTTTCTGCAGGTAAGCGATCGATCGATGTAAAGGATTTACCTGCCGTTGGGAAGCCTGCGAATTTTGGAGGAGCAGTAGGCGAATTCGATTTTACGGTTTCTACTACAAAAACAAGTTTGAATGCGTCAGAATCACTACAAGCAATAGTTGAGGTTAGCGGGGAAGGAAATTTAAAACTATTTCAATTGCCAGAACCCGAATTACCGGGTTCATTGGAAGTTTACGATCCAGAGCACAATGAAAACGTTCGAACCACTTTGGCAGGAATGCGAGGAAAAGTAAGCGACAGCTATACTATCGTTCCGACCTTTAAGGGCAAATACCCTATGCCCAGTATTGCCTTTAGCTTTTTTGATCCAAAGACTGAAAAGTACAATACCATCAATTCTGAAGAGATATTGATAAATGTGATCGAAGGTCCAACGAATACTTCTGTAGCTACCAATAACGCGTCAAGAGGCTCGAAACAATCTGTCGTTGCTACAGGAAATCAGTTTAGCTTTCTTAAACTGAAACCTAATTTAACAGTAATTAGGTCCGACTATTTCTTTGGCTCTCAATGTTTTTATCTCTGGTGGTTATTGCCTTTACTACTTATACCGCTGGCCGTTTTATTCCGGAAAAAGCGAGAGGCCATTGCTGGTGATATTGCGGGCAATAAAATTAAAAGAGCCAATAAATTGGCAAGGAAATACCTTTCAGAAGCCAAAAAGACCTTAGGTCATAAAGATGCATTTTATGTTGCTTTGGAGAAAGCATTGCATAATTATTTGAAAGCAAAATTGAAGATCGAGACTTCAGAATTCAGCAAGGATAAAATAGCCACAATATTAATAGAAAAAGAGGTAGATGAGGCAACGAAAGAAGGCTTTATTAGCTTATTGAAAAATTGTGAAATGGCCCGATATAGCCCTTTTTCAGATGTGCAAATGCAACAGGACTATGATAAGGCCAGTGAAGTAATCTCTTATTTGGACAAACAACTATAGACAATGAAACAGCTACTCTCCATCATTGTAATGTTAATCGCTTTCTTTGGGAACGCCCAAAACGAAGCACTTTTTAATAGAGCAACTGATTCCTATAATAATAGTGACTACCAAAAATCCATTGACTATTATTCTGAGATTTTGGATAATGGTGAGCATTCTGCCGAGCTCTATTTTAACCTTGGCAATGCCTATTATAAATTAAACCGGATTGCGCCAAGCATTTACAATTATGAGAAAGCACTTTTGCTCTCTCCCAACGATAAGGAAATCAAAAACAACCTTTCCTATGCTCGAAACATGACCTTGGATGCCATTGAAGTTATGCCGGAAACAGGTTTGTCAAGAATTTATAATGCCATTACCGGGATAATGACTTTTGACCAATGGAGTTATACTGCTGTTATATTCATGTTTCTTTTTGTGCTTCTCTACATTGCATTCTACTATTTTAAATATGCCACTAAGAAGCGTATTGCATTCATTGGTAGTATTATATCACTTTTCATTTCCGTTATGGCTGTTGTATTTGCATTTGTACAGTACAATGATTTTAAAGTTGATCAGCCCGCAATTGTGTTCGATAGTGAAGTTCAAATAAAGGCAGAGCCCAACAAAAGAAGCGAAGCCATATTTATTTTACATGAAGGGACCAAAGTTAATGTTCTTGATAAACTGAATGAATGGAAAAAAATCAAGATTGTTGATGGCAAAACGGGTTGGGTAACTTCAGAAAGTATAAAATTGTTGAAGGATTTTTAATTTTTCCTTAACAGATGTTAAAAGTATTACTATTATATTTACGCTCATTTTAAAGGTTCAATGAAATCTATATTTCTTTTCATATTATCTTTTATACTGGCCTTTGCCATATTAGCCCCATCGATTATTACTTTGGTTGGCGCTAGCGGCGATAAGATATTGGTCATGGATTTTACCGAAGAAGAGAATAAAAAAGAAGAAAAAAAGGAAATCGCAGAAAAAGATTTTTTCTTCTATCGTGTTTTTATTTCATCTTCATCAAATTATAAAGAAAAATCTACTGTTTCTAACGTCTATTTAGAAGGTGACTATTCACATTCAATAGACATCTTTTTGCCTCCTCCAGAGTTGAGCTAGTTTTAAAAAAAGTACATTTAATAAATCATTTGAAATTTAAACGCGCACAATTTAATACCTTATAATCTCTTATAAGGCTTCTTTCTATTTACCAATTATAAAACTATAAAAATGATTAATAAAGCATTAGATAAAGCCACTCAGTCTTCTTTGACACCCCAAGTTGTCTTGAACGATTTAATTAATGGCAACCAAAGATATACGCAGTCAAAAATGGAGGTTAGGAATTATGAAAGTCAGCGAAAGGACACTGTTGGCGGTCAATTTCCTAAGGCCGTCATACTTTCCTGTATAGACTCTCGAGTGCCAATTGAAACAATATTTGACCAAGGAATCGGAGACATATTCGTAGCCCGTGTAGCCGGTAATTTTGAAAATACTGACATCTTGGGAAGTTTAGAATATTCTTGTAAGGCAGCGGGAAGTAAACTAGTTTTAGTTTTAGGCCATGAGTCTTGTGGAGCTGTCAAATCAGCCATAGATGGTGTTGAGCTAGGAAATATTACGTCTATGCTTAGCAATATTCTACCAGCTGTTAAAAAAACCGCAGACCAAGTAGCTGGTGAAGCCAGTTCCTCAAATTCTGAATTCGTAGCTAAAACAGTTGAAAACAATGTGGCAATGACCATTGAAAGAATCCGTGAAAAAAGTCCGATTCTCAGAGAAATGGAGAACAATGAGGAAATCAATATTGTTGGTGGTGTATACCATCTTTCAACTGGTAAAGTGGTCTTACTTTAATCAAATTCAATTTTTTAAATGAAAAACTTCTTTTCAAATTTTAAAGGTGATCTTCTAGGAGGAATCACTGCAGGAATTGTTGCATTGCCACTGGCACTTGCCTTTGGGGTAAGCTCTGGACTGGGCCCAAGTGCAGGTCTTTATGGCGCCATTTTCATAAGCTTTTTTGCTGCCCTTTTCGGCGGTACCAATACCCAAATTTCAGGGCCTACCGCACCAATGACAGCTGTTAGTATGGTCGTTATTGCCGGTATTATAGCAATCTATGACGGTAGCGTTGAAAAAGCTTTACCAGCCATTTTAACTGTCTTTCTTCTTGCTGGGCTTATGCAGATAGGGTTAGGACTATTGGGAATCGGAAAATACATCAGGTACATTCCGTATCCCGTCGTATCCGGGTTCATGACCGCTATCGGGGTCATTATCCTCATCACCCAGATATTACCTGCACTAGGATACTATCCAAAAGAAGATAAATCTTGGGTGGATCCATTTATGCCACAAGCCGAAGAATTGATACTTGAAAATATTCTTAAGGAAGAAGCTGGTGAAGGTATTCTGGTATTGGAAGACTTTAAAGAAACCATTGCAAGAGCAGATGAAGTTACTGATATTACAATTTTAGAGGAAGCTAGAACCTTGGCGGCCAAAGAAGCATCCGGTGTTATAGGTGCAATTAAGGTTCTCCCTATTGCCTTAAAGAATATTAATTGGTTGGAGCTTGCCCTTGCACTTGCCACTATTCTTATCATTTATGGCTTTAAACGAATTACAACCGTGGTGCCAAGTACTTTAGTAGCCTTACTTGTAGTCTCCGGTATTGCCTATGGTTTTGGGCTTGATTACAGAACCATTGAAAAAATTCCCGAAGGCTTTCCGATGCCTAATCTTGCAATCTTTACAGAATTTAAATTCGGGGCTATCTCACCATATATTTTTACTGCATTGACCCTTGCGCTTTTGGGAGCAATTGACTCGTTATTGACCTCAGTTGTTGCAGATAACATGACCAAAACAAAACATAAACCCAATAGGGAATTAATCGGTCAAGGTATTGGTAATTCTATTGCCAGTATTTTTGGAGGACTCCCGGGTGCAGGAGCAACCATAAGAACGGTTGTTAACATCAATTCTGGTGGTAAAACCAAGTTGTCTGGAATGTTCGCTGGGGTATTGTTATTGATTATTCTATTGGCCATGGGTCCTATTGCTTCGCAAATTCCTGCAGCAGTTTTAGCTGGAATTCTTATCACAGTAGGGATTGCCGTGATGGATTATAAAGGTTTAAAAGCTATTCCCAACCTTCCAAAAGATATCAAAATAGGTCCTTTAAAACTGAGTTCAGAAGTTGTTGTGATGTTGGTTGTTTTAGTGCTCTCCACGGTATGGAACTTGGTCTACTCTGTTGGGATTGGTTTGGTCATCGCATCATTGATGTTCATGAAAAAAATGGGTGATTTGACTGCTGAAAGGTCCGATGTTAAGTCTTTGGATAAAGAAAAAGCATGGGCTGATGAAGCTGGTTTTCCCCAAGAACTCAAAGCGGAAGTATTCATTAAACACATAAAAGGACCCTTGTTCTTTGGCACAACCAGCGATTTTCAAGCTTTGGCCAATCAAATTCCCAGTACGGCAACTTATGCAATAATTCGATTGGATCGAATGCAATATATGGATCAATCGGGCCTTTATGCCATGGAGGATGTTTTACAAGAATTGAACAAAAACAATATTACTGTACTCTTTGTTGATTTATTAAGGCAGCCAAGGTATATGATGGAGCGAATCGATATTATTCCCGACTTTATCCCAGAGGAGCATATTTTTGAAACCTTCAAGGATTGTGCTACTTGGATAAAACAACATGTGAAGGATAAAAACTAATCGAAGATTTTAGAACTAAAAAGACCGTGCTTTCGATAAAGGAACGGTTTTTTATTGGACAGATTTTACATTAAACTTGCTTTATTGTTTTAAATTTGTCCTCTTACTTTAGCGCCATGATCGATAAGATAAAGGAACATATTTCAGAAGTTGAAAATTTCACAGCCGATTCCAATGAAGCGATTGAGACTTTTCGTATTAAATATTTAGGTAAAAAAGGGTTGCTGAATGAGTTTTTCGCTGAGTTCAAAAGTGTTCCCAATGACCAGAAAAAGGAATTTGGTCAGACAATTAATCAGCTTAAACTAGTAGCTACTGAAAAAGTGAATCTTCTCAAGGAAACACTTGAAAGTAAAATTGAGGAAACAGGCAAATATGGCGATTTAACTCGTCCTGGAGAGGCTATGGCCCTTGGTTCAAGACATCCTATTTCAATCGTTAAAAACCAGATTATCGATATCTTCTCGAGAATTGGGTTCAATGTTTCAGAAGGACCAGAGATTGAGGACGATTGGCATAATTTCACAGCTTTGAACTTGCCTGAATATCATCCGGCAAGGGATATGCAGGACACCTTTTTTATTCAAACAGATCCTGATATTTTACTACGTACCCACACCTCATCTGTCCAAGTACGCTATATGGAAAACAACCAACCGCCCATACGGACAATTTCGCCTGGTAGGGTATATAGAAACGAGGCTATTTCAGCTCGTTCACATTGTTTTTTTCATCAAGTAGAGGGTCTTTATATTGATAAGGATGTTTCTTTTGCCGACCTAAAACAAACATTACAGTTCTTCACCACAGAGCTTTTTGGAAAATCAAAGATCAGGCTACGCCCTTCCTATTTTCCATTTACCGAGCCAAGTGCAGAGGTCGATGTGTATTGGGGCTTAGAAACTGAAACCGATTATAAAATGACAAAGGGTACGGGTTGGTTAGAGATAATGGGCTGTGGTATGGTAGATCCCAATGTCCTGGAAAATTGTGGTATTGACCCTGAAGTCTATTCCGGTTTTGCGTTTGGAATGGGTATTGATCGTATTGCTTTATTGTTGCACCAAATCTCTGATATTCGTTTGTTAAGTGAAAATGATGTAAGGTTTTTAGAACAATTCAAAAGTACCCTATAGACACTCATTTGAAAAAAGACATTGAAATACCTGTAGCCAAAGACGTTTACATTGCGCTTGTTCATGAGTGGAATGATGAATTTCTTTCCAACGAATGGAATGCCTATATTCTAAATGATGGAAGTACCCCGATTACGTTGGTTTTCGTTGTTTCCAAAGGATATCATGGCGATATAAAAACCGCGACTATGCGACATAGCATGGAAGCTCTAGGAGCAAAATCCTTTGAAAAGCTCGAATTTGTACAAAAAGAAGTCCTTGATTTAACGAATGAATTTTACGTTACTTATTATTTGAAGGGTAAACTATATGAAAAGCGGTTTATCTTCCAGAAGGGCTCGGTTACAGCACAAAAATTGACTGAAATTCCACTATTAGATAAATCGGGTATTCTTGCCGAATGATTCCTATCTCAAGGGGAAGCCTTTGGCAGCCCACCAAGGATGTATTTCAATAACCAACCTTCCCGACTTAACCATAGGATCCATATTGGCAAGACTGTCGGCGATTTCAAGGGTTGGCGTATTGTAAATCGTAATTCCTCGAATATCTCCATCATCACCAAAAGGACCAGAAATATCGGCATAACCTTCCTCATACATACGCCCTAAATGTTCCATATGAAGTACTTGTAAGCTATCTGACTCGGCTTTGTTTTGGGAACGGTTAGGACCTCTTTTTAAAAAGGCAATAAAATATTGTTGCATGAGCATAGTGTCCTTAGTAGTTTCATCAACAAAATCGAAAGTCTTGTAGCCTTTTTTAATCAATTCGTCATTAATTTCCCGAATAGATTTTTCTTTGACCACTTCTACAATTTGTTCTTCTTTGATTACATCATTTTGTTCTTGCTTACAAGAAACCAAAACGAACAAAACCAATAAACTTAAAACATATTTCATTTTACCAAGATTTATAAGGTTGTTTACTTAAAAGCGAATTATAATATTTTATTTGGCCTGTAACTTCTTCACCAAGCCATTCGGGGCGACCAAAGACATCATTTTCATTTTGTAACTCAATTTCGGCAATCACCAATCCTTCATTTGCTCCAAGAAATTCATCAACCTCGAAAATAAACCCTCTATTTGGGATTTCATATCTGGTTTTCTCAATAACAGTTTCTTCACATAACTCAAGCAATGCCTCAGCTTCAGAAATATCAATCTCTTTTTCCCATTCAAACCGCGATGTTCCAGCTTCATTGGAAATACCTTTAATGGTCAGAAAGCCCTTGTTCCCCTTTATACGTACCCGAACAGTTCTATTGGGATGTGTATTAAGAAAACCCTGTACTATTATTTTTTTTGAGCTCGCTTCTTTTTTATATGCATCACTCTTAACTAAAAATTTGCGTTCTATTTCTACC
>CAZYQR010000026.1:0-18359 GCA_964649755.1 uncultured Maribacter sp.
ATGTGGCGATACAAAATTTAGCTGTAATTTTTTGCCTAGATCGTGCTGGAATCGTAGGGCAAGATGGTGCTACCCATCATGGGGTCTTCGATATAGCCTTTTTAAGATGCATTCCCAATTTAATTATTTTTGCGCCCATGAATGAAGTTGAACTTCGTAACATCATGTATTCGGCACAATTGGGGCTTAACCAACCCATCGCCATAAGATATCCAAGAGGTCGCGGGGTTACACAAAATTGGGAAGTACCCTTTGAAAAAATTGAAATTGGGGTTTCACAAGAGGTCAAAAAAGGAACCAAAATTGCTGTACTTTCCATAGGCCATATAGGTAATAGAATTATAGCGTTGATTGATGCATTGGATGCTCCTAATGAAGTTGGTCATTACAATATGAGATTTGTAAAACCATTGGACCAAAATCAATTAACGAAGATATTCAAAAAGTATAATCAGATTATCACAATTGAAGATGGCTGCAAAGCAGGCGGATTTGGAAGTGCGATTTTGGAATTTGCCAATGAAGCAGGATATTCAAACCCAATCGAAGTGCTTGGCATTAAAGACAAATTCATGGAACATGGCACTATAGAAGAGCTTCATGAACTGGCTGGAATTGATGCTGAATCAATCAAAAGACATATTAATAAAATCATCAATGCGCATTAGGATTTACAGAGAATTAGTTTCAATATCTATTTTGTTTATTTGTTTTAATTCAATATCGGCACAGGATTCCATTCCGACACAAAGCCCCATTGATACAACAACTATAGATACTGTGGTCATTCGCAGGACTTTAATTAAAATAAAATATATACCTAGAGGGGTTAATTTAACCAACCCAGTAATTTCCTTTAACAAAACTAAACCCTTACTTAAGGAATTCAGTAAATTCAGGGTGCCTTCATTCTGGACCAAAATTAATCGTCTAGGATTAAATTTGAGTGAAGTTGCCTTTGTAAATTGGAACGCCGGTGGTGATAATTCCGTTTCTGCTCTAGGAAATGTAAGAATTGAACGCAATTACAAATTCAGGTACATTAAATGGGATAATTATCTGCTAATGCGATATGGCTTAAATGCCCAAGAAGGACGAAAACTGCGCAAAACGGATGATGCGTTTAAAATAAGTTCAACATTCGGTTATCGAAGGGACACCATAAGTAATTGGTATTATTCAGTAAAGGCGAATTTTAACACCCAATTTTCCAACGGTTATAAATATCCTGATAGGGATTTGCCCATCTCAAGGTTTATGGCACCAGGCTATTTTTTCTTAGGGGCTGGAACATCTTATATCTCTGAAGATCAAAAATTCAATTTGTATATTTCTCCATTGACACAAAAAGCCACTTTTGTACTTGACCAATTTTTAGCTGATAAAGGTGCATTTGGAGTAAAAAAGGCCATATTTGACGTGAATGGAAATGTTGTTCAGTCGGGTGAAAACCAGTTTATTGAGCTTGGTTTTCTGATAACCAATACATGGAAAACAACACTTGCCAAAAATATAGGATTACGCCATGACCTTAGCTTATATAGCGATTATCTGGCAAGTTTTGGCAATATTGACATAGATTGGGAACTTAACTTGAACCTAAAAGTGAACGAATTTATAACCACAAATATTGGCACCCATTTGATTTATGATGATGATATTCTTTTCGACCGCCAACTTGATTCCAATGGTATCGTTACTGATCCAGGTGAACCTCGCATACAGTTTAAACAAAAACTCGGCATTGGCGTTTCTTATGCTTTCTAAAGTTGTCTTCCCATAATTTTATTGTGCATGTGTACGGCAGCGCTGTCAGAAAGACTGGCCACATAACAACAAGTGTTCAATAAGATATTATACAAGGGCAAATCAGTGCGTTGATAGAACTTAGGCAATGTATTTACCATAAGTTTATCGTAGTTTGAGGATCTTCCTTCTTTGGTTCTAACCAAAGCTGTGGTATAAACATCCAAAATATCAGATATGATTTTATAGCCGGCAATTTCCTTTTCAACAACTTCTTGCGATCTATATACCTTTTTAATACTCAAAGAAATGATATCGGCAATCTGAGCAGTATACTTGCTCTTATCTAAGAGTGAGACATCAAAAGTCCCATCCAGGATAGCTTCCTCATTTTTAGCAAACACGTCAATAGCATCAATGATCAAGGTGCTTATGGCTAAAGCCCGCAAGTAACTCAACCGGTCTTCCTTATAGGCCAGTTGGTTGTACTTTTTGGTATTGATTCTATCTTTGACCAGTTTTATAAGATATTCCAACGCATAGTCCTCAGATATCAATCCCAAATTGATACCGTCTTCAAAATCGATTATGGTATAACATATATCGTCAGCAGCTTCTACCAAATAGGTTAATGGGTGTCTCGAAAATGAAATATCCTTACCCTTTCGCGTTTGATTCAGACCTAATTCTTCGGCCACCTCTAAAAATGTGTCCTTTTCCGATTGAAAAAAACCGAATTTCTTATCAGCGATATGACCGGTAGGTTTTTTGGGCAATGATTCTTTCGGGTACTTCATAAAAGCACCCAAGGTGGCAAAACTCAATCGCAAGCCACCATCAACTCCTTTTCGAGTTTCTGTCAATAATTTAAACCCATTGGCATTACCTTCAAAATCAATGATATCTTGATATTCTTTTGCAGATAGCACCTTTTTATATTGTAAGCCATTGCCTGTTTTAAAATACTCCCCAATAGCTTTTTCCCCACTGTGTCCAAAAGGCGGATTTCCAATATCGTGGGCTAGAGCAGCGGCAGCCACAATGGCCCCAAAATCATTGAATTGATACCCATGCACTTCATTCAAGTGAGGGTGTTTTTCCAATATTTTTTTCCCAGCTATCCTGCCCAAACTTCTCCCAACAACGGAAACTTCCAGACTATGGGTAAGTCGGGTGTGCACAAAATCAGTTTTTGAAAGAGGTATTACTTGGGTCTTATCCTGCAAGCTGCGAAAAGCGGTAGAAAAAATAATACGGTCATAGTCAACTTCAAAACCCAAACGGGTCTCATCCTCTTCTTTCCGTAATCTTTTATGCGAATCGCCATGACGTTTAAGAGATAGTAATTGTTCCCAGTTCATAGTAGAATTTTGTTCACGCAAGATAAGTTATTACCACTTAAAAAATGAGGATAAATGGAGCACATTAATTAACTTTATATATGATTATAAGCCGTGTAATAATGATTAAAAATTGATGTTTAAAAAACATTAGCTTAACATTGGTTTTAGTTATTTGCAGCGACAAAAATAAATAACACCATGAAAATCAAACTTCTTACCTTAGGACTAATCCTTACAGGAATTCTTACTTCGTTTTCACAAGAAACAAACGCGCCTAAATTTGGGAAAGGGCTGTTCAACTTAGTTGGCCAAGACAGTACTTGGACCATGAAAATTGCTGCACGTATGCAATTTCTTTCAACCAATACCTGGGATGAAGGAGCTGATAGCGGTTGGGTAGATCCCAATCAAAACTTTCTAGTACGCAGGGCTCGACTAAAATTCAATGGTTTTGCATATACACCAAAGCTTAAATACAAATTAGAACTTGGATTATCAAATAGGGATATTTCAGGGGCCTCGGCATTTACAAACAACGCGCCTCGTTATATTTTGGATGCAGTTGTCATGTGGAACTTCCACGAAAATTTCGAATTATGGATAGGTCAAACCAAGCTGCCAGGAAATATTGAACGTGTTATCTCTTCAGGTAACTTGCAACAAGTAGATCGTTCCTTATTGAACAGTAGATTTAATATTGATCGGGACTTGGGTATTCAGTTAAGGCATCATTTTAATTTATCTGAAAATTTCTTGGTAAGAGAAAAATTCGCGATCTCACAAGGAGAAGGAAGAAATATTACTACTGGGAACCTGGGAGGGCATCAATATACAGCAAGATTGGAGCTTTTGCCTTTCGGAAAATTTGAAAGCAAGGGGGAGTACAGCGGAAGTGACCTTAAACGAGAGGCTAAACCTAAGTTAATGATTGCCGCTACCTACGATAGTAATCAAAATGCGGTAAAAAATAGAAGTAACCAAGGATCTTATATGACCAATGATACTGGTTTTTATGAAACCAATATCAACACTTTCTTTTTCGACGCCATGTTCAAATACAATGGTTTTTCCTTAATGGGAGAATATGCAGATCGAGATGCCAAAGACCCTCTTGCTATAAATTCCGATGGCACTTTAACCGGAGATGAAGTACAAGTCGGGGATGCGTTGAATCTACAGGCTGGATACCTTTTCCCAAGCAACTGGGAAGTTTCAGGAAGGTATACAGATATCAATTTAGACCAAGACATTACAGGTAGAGATCCTGTGACACAATACACTCTGGGTCTTTCAAAATTTATTGTTGGGCATAAACTAAAAGTTCAAACAGATTTAAGTTACCTATCCGTCGATGGCGGAACTGATATATTAATGTACCGCTTGCAGATGGACGTTCATTTCTAAAAAAATTCTAAATCTAAAAAAGAGGGCTTTGAAAAGCCCTCTTTTTTTATGCTGTATTCATTCAATCTCTTAACATATTAATAACCTTAAAGTAGTAGTTTCTTCATTTTCAGTTAACCCCAATTTAACCTTCAGGCCCTTTCTTTGTAGAAAATAATTTAGACAAAAAGATGAAAAAAATTTTAGTTATAATGTCAATGGCGTTGGCGATAGGTGCATGCGGTGACAAAAAAGAAAAAAAAGGTGCTGATGATTCTCAGGATACAGCAACCCTTTCAGGGACTATTAAGGTTGATGGTTCTAGTACAGTATTCCCAATTACTGAAGCTGTTGCAGAAGAGTTCAGAAGCGTTCAGCCCAAGGTAAAAGTAACGGTTGGTGTTTCAGGAACTGGTGGCGGATTTAAAAAATTCTCCAGGGGTGAGACCAACCTTTCCAATGCGTCACGTCCGATAAAAGACAAGGAAAAAGCAGCTTGTGAAGAAAACAATATCAAGTACTTGGAATTGGAAGTTGCCTATGATGGTTTAGCGGTAATAGTTCATCCAGAAAACGATTGGGTTGATCATTTCACCCTTGAAGAGCTTAAAAAAATATGGGAGCCAGCTGCCCAAGGTAAAATCATGAAATGGAACCAGGTACGTCCAGAATGGCCCAATGAGGAAATGCATTTGTTCGGCCCTGGTGTTGCGTCTGGTACTTACGACTATTTTACCGAAGCTGTAGTAGGTAAAAGTGGTTCTAGTCGCGGTGATTTCACTGCCAGTGAAGATGACCATGTATTGGTACAAGGAATCGCTGGCGATAAATTCGCTTTAGGTTTCTTTGGTCTGGCTTACTATTCAGAAAATAAGGACAGATTAAAACTAATTGGAGTTAATAATGGCGAAGTAGTAGTTAAACCATCTCTTGAAACTGTAAAAAACGGCAGTTATAAACCATTATCAAGACCCTTGTTCATTTATGTCAATAGTACTTCTGTTGCTTCTCCAGAAGTGGTTGAATTTGTAAACTTCTATATTGACAATGCTGGTGAATTATCAAAGGATGTAGGCTACATTCCGCTTCCCGATGAAAATTACAATGCGCAAAAAGAAAGTTTCAAAACTTTTGTTGAAAGTAACAAATAAGCAAAAGTTGGATAAGGAAAATCAGATGCCCTAAAGGGTATCTGGTCTCCTTTTATAATTGAAATTTAATGCGAAAAATAAAAGAGTTATTAATTGAGAAATCACTCTTATCAAGTGCCCTAATAACCATAGCGATTACATTAGGGATTATTCTTGTATTGTCTGTTGAAGCAGTACGTTTTTTTAGTGAGGTCTCCATTTTAGATTTCTTTACAGACACACAATGGACTCCCCTCTTTACCGAAAAACACTTTGGTATTTTACCATTACTTTCGGGCACATTACTTACCTCATTTATTGCAATTGCGTTTGCACTGCCCATTGGGTTATCAATAAGTATATATTTAAGTGAGTACGCTCCAAAGAGCTTTAGAAAATCTGTAAAACCCTTATTGGAGCTATTAGCAGCTGTTCCTACCGTAGTTTACGGATTCTTCGCATTGGTAGTAGTTACTCCCTTTCTACAGGACATAATTCCAAATCTTTCAGGATTCAATTCACTTTCGGCAGGATTTGTCATGGGAATTATGATTATTCCCTATATTTCATCATTAAGCGAAGATGCCTTACACTCAGTCCCCGACTCCCTTAGAGAGGCTTCCTACGGTATGGGATCAACAAAATTTCAAACAGCGTTTAAGGTAATTGTCCCTGCTGCCTCATCCGGTATTATCGTCTCGATAATCCTGGCAATATCAAGGGCCATTGGTGAAACCATGATCGTGGCGATAGCCGCTGGTCAACAACCTAGATTAACGCTTGATCCTACCGTGCCTATTGAAACTATTACAGCATATATTGTTCAGGTTAGTTTGGGTGATGTACAACACGGTTCCTTGGAATATAGGACCATTTTCGCTGCTGGTATTACCTTATTCGTATTTACATTTTTATTGAATACCCTGAGTTATAAGATCCGAAAAAAATTCCAGGCGAAATATGAATAGTATCCGAAAAAATAGGGTTAAAGATCAAATCTTCAGGTATTGGGGCATTTTTTGTACTGCAATTGGTTTAGTATTGCTCTCGGTTTTTATCGGTGATATTTTAATTGATGGTCTTCGTCGAATCGATTGGGATTTCATTATTAGCTTACCCTCAAGAAAACCTGAAAAATCAGGGATTTACACCGCCCTAATGGGCAGTATCTGGATCTTGTTACTTACTACAATCATCGCCTTTCCTATGGGAGTTGCTGCAGGCATCTATTTAGAGGAATACGGCAAAAAGAACAAGTTTGCCGGGCTTTTGGAAATCAATATTTCCAACTTGGCAGGTGTACCGTCCATTATTTACGGACTTTTGGGACTTGAGGTATTTGTACGAATAATGAATTTGGGAGCCAGTGTTTTAGCGGGTAGCCTTACACTTTCTTTATTGATACTGCCCATAGTAATTGTTGCGACTAGGGAAGCCATAAAAGCGGTGCCATCATCCGTGAAAGATGCCTCTTATGCCTTGGGAGCTTCTAAATGGCAAACCATTTGGCATCAAATTTTACCAGCTTCAAGCGGCGGAATATTAACCGGGGTTATATTGGCACTTTCAAGGGCTGTAGGTGAGACTGCTCCATTAATTGTTGTTGGAGCCTTAGCGTATGTACCTTTTGCTCCAGAAAACCCCATGGATGAATTTTCGGTACTTCCTATCCAGATTTTCAATTGGATTTCGAGACCACAACACGGATTTATAGAAAATGCCGCAGCAGCTATTATCATATTATTACTTATAACCTTTATTATGAACGGTATTGCAGTTTACTTTAGGAATAAATGGCAGCAGAAATGGAAATAATTATGGAAGAACCTATTAAGGAACTTAAAATAATGGATAGCGTAATTGACCCTACACTAAAGAAAAAACCGAAAATTGAAGTTACTGGCTCTAAGGTATGGTATGGGGATTTTCAAGCAATAAAGGGTATTGATATGAGTATAAAGGCCAATTCGGTAACCGCCTTTATTGGGCCCTCAGGTTGCGGCAAGTCTACCTTTCTTCGATTATTCAATAGAATGAATGATTATGTCGATAGTTTTAGAATGGAAGGTAAGATCAAAATCGATGACAAGAACATTTATAAGAAAAAAGTAAATGTCGAAGAGCTTCGAAAGGAAGTCGGGATGGTCTTTCAAAAGCCCAATCCATTTCCAAAATCTATTTTTGATAATGTTGCATACGGACTAAAAATTCAAGGGATAAAAGACAAAAAATTTATAAACGAAAGAGTTGAAAAGGCTTTAAGGCAGGCCGATCTTTGGAATGAGGTAAAAGACAACTTAAAAAAATCCGGGCTGGCTTTATCTGGTGGACAACAACAACGATTGTGTATAGCGAGAACTTTGGCGGTTGAACCTTCGATAATCCTGATGGACGAACCTACCTCGTCACTAGACCCTATTTCAACGGCCAAAATTGAAGAGCTTATTTTTCAACTTAAAAAGAAGTATACTATTGTCATAGTCACACACAATATGCAACAGGCCAGTAGAATTAGTGATTTTACGGCATTTTTCTATATGGGAGAGCTCATAGAATTTAATAAGACAAAAACAATTTTCACCAATCCAAGTAAAAAACAGACCGAGAATTATATAACAGGTCGATTTGGATAAAACTTAAGAACATGGATAACGCAGAATATCAACGAGAGGCATTGAATCAATCGGCATTCGATATGCTTACCTTATGTACATCACAGCTTGAAAAGGCTATTGAAGCATTCGTAAGCCATGACAGTGATTTATCTGAAGAAGTAATACATAGGGAGAATAGAGTGAATGCAATGGATATCAAAATCGAAAAAGATTGTGAAAAGTTCCTTGCCCTTTTTACTCCTGTAGCTGTTGATCTACGATTTATTATGGCCACTCTCAAGATAAATTCTGATTTGGAAAGAATCGGGGACCACGCCTTTAATATTGCAAATTATGTAGTTGAAGAGGATAAAGCAATACCTGCGCAGCTATTTAAAGCTGTTGAATTTGAGAAAATGCTAGAGACCATCAAATCAATGATGGATAACATTACCACTGCCTTTGAAGAAAAAAATGTAAAAATGGCACGTAAGGTATTTAAAAAGGATAAGGTCCTAGATAAGATCAATATTAAATCGTTCAGTATCCTTGAAATGGAGATTCAAAAAGACCAAACAATCATCAAAGAAGCTTTGTTTTTATTTTCTGTTATAAAAAAGTTGGAACGTGTTGGCGATTTGATTAAAAATATCGCTGAGGAAATCATTTTTTATACCGATGCTGAAATTTTAAAACACAGAAAGAAAAAATAGATGGGTTTTTACTTGAAAAGACCGGCTTTAGTGCACTTCTAATTTAACATATTCATAACAATTTCTTAACTTTAGCTGTCGAAACATATTCTATGTTTACGACGTTACTTTCAACAATTTATTGTTGTTCATAAATCGATTGTTCATATTGATTAAAATTATTTTTCTGTATATAGACGGACTTATAATTAAATGTAGCACCTGCGGATAATGCACATTTTTTTGATGATATAAGTCATATTTTATATCAATATAATTCATCATTTTTATATCTTTTACCAACTAAACTAAATTATGGACAATATTTACTTTTTAATGATCATAGCTCTTGCTGTTTTGGCAATTGCAGATTTAATTGTAGGCGTTAGTAATGATGCCGTTAATTTTTTAAATTCCGCACTAGGCTCTAAGGCCATTTCCTTCAAAACCATCATGATTGTTGCCAGTTTAGGTATATTCTGTGGAGCTGTTTTCTCAAGTGGACTTATGGAAGTTGCCCGAAAAGGTATTTTCGTTCCTAGCGAGTTTATGTTCAGTGAGATCATGATCATCTTCATGGCGGTTATGATTACTGATATCCTCTTGCTCGATTTTTTCAATACGCTCGGAATGCCTACTTCTACAACGGTTTCCATTGTGTTCGAACTATTGGGTGCAGCCGTGGCTATGGCATTGATTAAAATTGGCGCTGCGGGAGGTTCGTTCTCCGAAGTCGTAAACTATATAAACACGACTAAAGCAACGGAAATTATAATGGGTATTTTACTTTCGGTGGTCGTTGCGTTCTCGGTGGGTGCCCTGGTACAATATGTGTCGCGTTTATTACTCTCTTTTAATTTTGAAAGAAAGGCTAAATGGGTTGGTGCCGTGTTTGGCGGATTCGCTTTAGCAGCAATTACCTATTTTATATTTATCAAAGGATTGAAAGGCACCGATTATTATACTGAGATCAAACCTATGATCGAAGGTAAAACCGCTATCATCGTCCTCATTAGTTTCGTGATCTGGACCTTATTATCATATATATTCGTTTCAGTATTTAAAAAGAACATTTACATACTCATTATTGCAGTTGGTACTTTTGCGTTGGCATTGGCATTTGCAGGTAACGATTTAGTGAACTTTATCGGTGTGCCCATAGCAGCGTATCAATCCTATGAAGCTTGGGTTGTTTCTGGTGTTCCTGCCACTGAATTTGCGATGGACGTATTGGGTAAAAAGGTACCTACACCAACTTTTTTCCTTCTTTTGGCAGGTTTGGTTATGGTACTGACCTTATGGTTTTCTAGTAAGGCCAAAAAAGTGGTGAAAACTTCCATTGACCTTTCAAGCCAAGGGGAAACACAAGAACGTTTCAATCCTAACTTTTTATCAAGAAACTTGGTACGGTTTACAATGTTGGCCTCGAAGTATACTGCGACAATATTACCCACTTCTATTCAAGATAAAATTGATAATCAGTTTAAAAAACCAGTTATTGAACTTCCCAAAGGCAAAACTCATGAATTACCGGCTTTTGATTTAGTGCGTGCCGCCGTAAACTTAATGGTCGCAAGTGTGCTCATATCAATCGCAACATCAATGAAATTACCGTTGTCAACGACCTATGTGACTTTTATGGTGGCTATGGGTACTTCCTTGGCAGATAG
This sequence comes from uncultured Maribacter sp., assembly GCA_964649755.1. GTDB lineage: Bacteria > Bacteroidota > Bacteroidia > Flavobacteriales > Flavobacteriaceae > Maribacter_A. Next base: position 10,559 of record CAZYQR010000026.1, read on the forward strand.
AGCCTGGGGAAGTGAAAGTGCCGTTTATAGGGTTGCAGGGGTATTGAACGTTATCGGCGGATGGTTCTTCACGGCGATATGTGCATTCATTGCTGCCGGAACAGTGGCATATTTAATCCATTTAGGAGGTGGTACCATGATAGCGGTTTTATTGTTATTGGCAGCTTTATTATTAATACGGAACTACATTAGCCATACTAAGAAATCCCGTGAAGTAAAAGCCGAGGACAGTTTGAACAAAGCGGAAAGCAATTCTATTCATGGAGTAATTGAAGAAAGTGCGGACAATATTTCCAAAGCACTTAAAAGGGTCAGTAAAATAAACCAGACCACCATCAATGGTTTAATAAACCAAGATTTGGATGCCCTTAAAAAAGCAAAGAACACCGTAGTTAAATTGGAGAATGAGATTGAAGAATTACAAAACGACATTTTCTATTTCATAAAGGAATTAGACGATTCTTATTTAGGTGCCAGTAAGTTTTATATTGATGTTATAGGAAGTATTCAAGATGTGGCACAATCTTCAAGTTTAATTGCCAAAGTGAGCCATAAACATGTGAACAACAACCATAAGGCCCTTAAGAAAAAACAAGCAGAGGAACTATTGGATATCAATGATAAATTGGTTCATCTTTTCGATAAAATCAGGGAAGTATTTGACGCTAGGACATTTGAAGTAATCGTACCTGGAATTATTGAAGAAAAACAGGCGTTACTAGAAAAAGTTCAAGAGGCCATTAAGAAACAAGTGGAGCGAACAAGAACTGAGGAATCCAGTCCAAAAAACACGACACTTTACTTTAGTATTTTATTAGAGACCCAAGATTTGATCAAGGCCAATATGAATATCTTGAGCTTGTATCATGATGAACATAATCGTTCAATTGAACTTATGGACGTTGAAGTGGATGAATAGACAATTTTAAATGGTAAACCATTGAATAAATAAAGCACCCTGACGGTACCGTCAGGGTGCTTTATTTATTAACTAGCTTTTTCGAGTAAAGAATCTTTTTCACCATATAAAAGCTCGGCGACTTGTATCAATTTTTTTATCGTATCATTCACGTTATCATTATCGTTCACCAACGATGAAGCCATTTCTACAGTAATCAAACCATTCCTGATTAATTTATTGATCGAATTATTTCCGAGTCGCATGGCATCTTTTGCCTCTTGTTTTAATAGAATTAGTTTTGAATAGTAAAGTTCTTTTTCGTCTTGTGTTCTAAATAGGTAAATAACCCTTAACACCTTAGCGATTTTTGTTCGAAATTTATCATACTCTTTACTAATATGTTTATTATTCGAGTCTAAATAACGTGATACATTTTTGTTCAACTCCCTCACATCCCTAATAATCTCCACCATTTTACGGTTAGCAACAATAATCTCAGATATTTTATTATTCTGCCAGTTAGACAGTTTTAATCTACTTTGGGCAGTGGTGGCATACTTAATGATTTCACCGTAAATGGTCTTTACTTTTGTATAGTATAACTCTTCAACATCGGTATTCATATCTTCATGCGACTGCTTTACAATTTTTTTCAATTTCAGATCGGACTTAATATCTCCCTTGTGAATATTCAAAGCATGGGCCACTATTTCAAAAATTGCTTTTTTGTAGAGGTATTTCGACTCTTTTATCAATGCCGAAATCACTGAAAGAGGAAATTCCAGTACAGATTCGTTCAAATATTTTGGTTCATGAATATCTTTTTCTTCTTTTTCCTTGAAAAATCTTAGTAGTATTTTTTCCAGCTTTTTAATAAATGGAATCATAATCAATACACCGATTATATTGAAAATGGTGTGAAAAAGGGCAAGTTTTAAGGTATAATCAGTATTGGAAATACCAATTGCATCAGATAATATATTTACTAAATTCGCTAAAGGATAAATAAAAACCAATGCAACCAACCCGGTAACTACGTTGAATATTAAATGGGCGCCAGCAAGTCGCTTCCCTGCCACATTTGAGCTTAAAGAACCTAAAACCGCAGTAATTGTAGTACCAACATTGGCGCCAATGGCCAAGGCCAAAGCATTTTCATATTCTATCTGCCCTGCTGCCAATGCAGTTAAAATCAAGGCTAACGTAGCGCTGCTAGATTGCAAAATCGTAGTGATTAGGATGCCTAAGCCCGTATAGACCACAACGCCCCAAAAACCAGGAATGGCGTATTCTGATAAATCGATGAATTCCTTAAAAACATCGAACCCTTCTTTCATATAATGAACGCCCAGAAAGAAAAACCCTAAGCCAGCCAGAACATTGCCAAGTCCTTTTAAGGATGCTTTTTTCTGAAAAGAAAATATTACTCCGAAAACGAGCATGGGCATAGCCAAAGCGGATATTTTTATTTTCAATCCAAAGCCAGCTACCAACCAAGCAGTTGCTGTAGTGCCTATATTCGCCCCGAAAATCAAACCTATGCCACCAGCCAAACTAATTAAACCCGCACTTATGAAAGAAATAGTTATTACCGATACCAAAGAACTAGATTGAATCAATGCGGTTACGAAGGCCCCAACAGAAATACTTTTATAAAGTTTGTCAGTGGCTTTTTTTAGCAGATTTTGAAGTGGTCCTTTTGTAAATACCCTAAAACCTTCCTCCAACATAATCATTCCAAAGAGTAATATGGCAACGCCTGCGGCAATGGTCTTAAAATTTGGATTGTAAATCAATACGATGGCCAATGCCAGCAAAAAGAAATAAAAAAAAGATTTTTTGAACATCTTATAATGGTTTTATGTTGGAAATAACTAATTCCAGATTATTTACTTATGTTTTAAAAAAGAATTATTTAGTGTCTTATTCGTCATTTTATGCTACTTTCAAATCTACGTTTTCCAACAAATAATCTTGCTCGCCATATAGTAAAATAGCGACCTCAATAAGTTTTTTGGTGATATCATTTACATTGTCATTGTCATTGACCAAAGATGAAGACATATCAACGGTTATTAAGCTTCCGCGTATTAATTTATTGATAGAATCAGTTGTTTCATGCTTTCCTTCCTTAGCTTCATTTCTGAGTTCTAAAAGTTTGGTATAATATTGACCTTTATCTTCTTGTGTCCTGAACAAATAAATAATCCGTAATACTTTTACTATTTTTTTTCTAAACTTATCATATTCCATCCGTATATACTTATTATCTGAATTCAAATAAAATGACACATTCCTGCCAAGTTCCCTGACATCACTGACAATTTCGACCATTTTACGATTAGCAATCTTAATTTGTGAAACCCTTGAATTTTCACTCTTACTCATCTTCAAATCACTTTGGGCAGTAGTTGCATATCGTATTATCTCCCCATAGATATTTTTTACTTTAGTATAATACAATTCACGAACATCTGTTTTAAAATCCTCTTTTGATTTTTTAATAACCTTTTTTACCCCAAGATTGGATGTAATGTCCTCACGGTGAATATTCAATGCATGGGCAACTATTTCAAATATAGCGGTGGTAAATAAATATTTTGATTCGTTTAAAAGCGAAATCAATAAAGTCTCGGGGTATTGCAATACTTTTTCGCTTAAATACTTGGGTTCGTCTATCTCCTTTGGCTCGATTTTGGCAGGCACCATTTTTTCCACAATTCTAGCAATAGGATTTATAAACCAAACGAGCACAAAGGTGTTGATGATGTTAAAACTTGTATGGAATAATGATAGCGCTACTGGTATTGCAGCAGCACTAAGATAAGGTGACTCCGAGCCTGTCAAACCAACCAGCCATTCGACAAATTTTAAGAAAGGATAAAAAAGCAGAAGGACCCAAATAACCCCCATAATGTTAAAAATAAGGTGGGCTCTTGCTGTTCTTTTCGCATGAAAATTAGCCACGATTGCCGCTAAATTTGCCGTGATTGTAGTCCCAATGTTTTCTCCCAATACCATTGCAGCAGCGAGTGGAAAGGGAATCCAACCCTGTACCGTCATTATGAGGGTGAGTGCCATTGTCGCACTTGAGGATTGAATAACTATAGTGAGTAAGGTACCAATAGCCAGAAATAGTAGAATAGACCAAAATCCCAAATCAGTATACCGTTTTAAGAATTCAAGAATTTCGGGATTTTGATTAATATCGGGAACTGCGTCCTTTAGGAATTGCAATCCAATAAACAAAACCGCAAATCCAATGATAAATCCACCCCAATTTTTTAAATTTTCCTTTTTAGCAAACGTAAAAAGAAAACCTAGGCCTACAAGAGGCAAAGCTATTGCACTCATACTGACCTTAAATCCCAAAATGGTGATTAACCAAGCGGTAATTGTTGTACCGATATTAGCACCCATTATAACGCTAATGGATTCCGTCAATGAAAGTAATGAAGCATTGGAAAAACTAACGACCATTAAGGTAGTTGCAGATGAAGACTGGATTACAGAAGTAATGAAAAACCCGGTGAATATTCCTAAAAACTTGTTTGAGGTCATTGTGGCAAGGATTTTTCGCATTTTATCCCCTGCCAAACTCATGAGAGCATCACTCATTACCTTCATTCCAAATAAAAACAGGCCTAAAGACCCGAACAACTGCAATATCTCGTATAATCCGTAATTCACCTATTTATCTTAATGTTAATTTAATGTAAATAAAATGTAAACAATATACAAATGGACTTAAGATAAATCGTAATAAAAACCTTGGGAAAAATCAATTACTACCATTGAATTTCATACAAATCGGCAATAGTAGTTCATATAATTACTGAAAAACAAATAACAGCTTCATTTGAATTGATAACATTTACGTTACATTCATTTTTAGGATTTGAAGTAGGTTTGCAATGTTACTTTCAACATTTGATTATGGATAATATTTACCTGCTGATGATAATTGCATTAGCTGTTTTGGCTGTTGCGGATTTGGTTGTCGGCGTCAGTAATGATGCCGTGAATTTTCTAAATTCCGCCATTGGTTCTAAAGCCATTTCTTTTAGAACCATAATGATTGTAGCTAGTCTAGGTATTGCATTTGGAGCCATTTTCTCAAGTGGTATGATGGAGGTGGCAAGAAAGGGAATCTTCAATCCTGGGGAGTTCATGTTCAGTGAGATCATGTTCATTTTTATGGCCGTGATGATTACGGATATTCTTCTATTGGATTTCTTCAACACTCTGGGAATGCCTACCTCAACCACAGTTTCTATAGTATTTGAACTTTTGGGCGCTGCTGTAGCTATGTCAATGATCAAAATTTGGGGTGCTGGGGGCGATTTAGCTGATGTAGCGAATTATATAAATACTTCAAAAGCATTACAGATTATAATGGGTATTCTATTATCTGTTGTATTCGCATTTTCTATTGGTGCCATCGTACAATGGTTCTCGAGACTTTTGTTATCCTACAGTTTTGAGAAAAATGCGAAATGGGTTGGCGCACTTTTTGGAGGTGTGGCATTATCTGCCATTACCTATTTTATTTTAATGAAAGGTATAAAAGGTACGGCATATGCCAGTCAAAGTTTCGATCTTATTGGTGGAATGACCATTAAGGATTTTTTGGAAGTCAAAGTCTGGAGCATCATACTTATCAATTTTCTTTTATGGTCTTTACTTTCCTATATATTAACAGTGTTTGTAAAAATCAACATTTATAAACTAATCATTGGGGTGGGTACTTTTGCATTGGCTTTGGCATTTGCAGGAAATGATTTAGTGAACTTCATCGGTGTGCCTATTGCTGCATACCAATCTTATGAGGCATGGTCCGTCTCGGGAATAGCAGCGACAGAATTCAGTATGGATATACTCGCGGAGAAGGTGCCTACACCAACACTGCTGTTGTTCATTTCAGGTATGATAATGGTGGCTACCTTGTGGTTTTCTAAAAAAGCAAGATATGTTTCAGATACGGAAATAAATTTGTCAAGAGAAGGTGAGGCCAAAGAACGGTTTCAACCAAATATTTTATCAAGAGGTATTGTTAGATTGTCAGTTACCTTATCTAAAGCGTCGACAATTTTACCTAAGTCGATTGCACACAAAATCGATGCGCAATTCAATAGGCCAGTAATTGCTCTTTCAAAGGAAAAAACCTATGAAATGCCCGCTTTCGATATGGTGAGGGCAGCTGTAAATCTTATGGTTGCCGGTATATTAATATCAATCGCCACCTCTTACAAATTACCGCTGTCCACAACCTATGTTACTTTCATGGTGGCAATGGGTACTTCTTTGGCAGATAGGGCTTGGGGCGCTGAAAGTGCCGTTTACAGGGTTGCCGGAGTACTCAATGTGGTTGGCGGTTGGTTTGGTACAGCAATTATAGCTTTCATTGCGTCAGGAGCTATTTTGACCATAATAAGCTTTGGCAAAGGGGCTGCTATTGCCGTTCTATTATTTGTCGCAATTTTGTTGTTGGGTCGAAATTACATTTCTTACAATAAAAAATCGAAGGAAATCAAGGCTGAAGACAGTTTACGTAAAGCTGAAAGTAGTTCTATTCAAGGTGTTATCGAAGAAAGTGCAACTAATATCTCAAGTGTAATCAAACGAACAAATAAGATTTATACCAATACCATCAATGGCTTGGCAAGGCAAGATTTAGACCAACTTAAAAAGAACAAAAAACAGGTTTCTAAACTTACCGATGAAATTGATGAACTTAGAGATAATCTTTTCTATTTTATTAAAAATCTAGATGAAAACAGTGTTGGTGCGAGTGATTTCTATATTACTATTTTAGGCTATTTAACTGATATTGCGCAGTCGTTGGAATACATCACGAAAATCAGTCATAAACACGTAAACAATAATCATAAGAAATTAAAATACAATCAGATAAAGGAATTAAAGCTACTGGATTTTGAATTGGAAGAGCTGTTCAAAAAGACAAAAAATGCATTTGACAAACGTTCTTTCGAGGAAATTGGATTTGTATTGAAAAGTAAACAAAAATTGTTCATTATGGTCTCAGATAAAGTTCAAAAACAGGTGGAAAGAACCCGTACCGAAGAATCAAGTCCTAAGAATACCACGTTATATTTCTCATTACTCTTAGAGACTAAAGACTTAATGGCAAGTACCATGAATTTGTTGGAATCTTATTATAAGAAATATGATAGCAGCATTAAGCCTGCAAGGATAGAGGAATAGTCTTTTCGAGAGCCAAAGAAAAAGACTATCTTAGGGATATAAATATTCATGTATGGTTAGGTATTTCTTTGTATTAATATTCTTTATGGGTTTCTCGAATTTAAAAGCCCAAGAAATTTCAGCCTCTGATTTGTTGGATAAGGCAATAGCCTACCATGACCCCAATGATCTTTGGGAAATCTTTCAAGGAAAACTATTTATAACCATGACCTATCCTGACGGAAAGGAAAGACTTAGCGAGGTTGAAATTGATTTACCAAAGGAATACTTTAGAGTAACCTCAACAAGTGAGGACATTGTCATTGAACAAACCATAGATAAAGAGGATTGCACATTAAAGTTGAACGGAAGTACCTCTATCTCGGATGAGGATAAAGAAACACATCGCTTGAGTTGCGAACGTACCCAATTTATGAAAAATTATTACCTCTTTTTATACGGTCTTCCGATGAAATTAAAAGATACAGGTACACATTTGGATTCTGTGGTGCAAACCAAGAGTTTTAAGGGAAAAGAGTACTTGGTACTAAAAGTTACTTATGATGAAAGTGTAGGTAAGGATGTTTGGTATTTTTATTTTGACCCTGATAATTACGCAATGGAAGTATATCAATTCTTTCATGACGAATCTAAAAATGATGGGGAGTATATTCTGTTGAGTGAAATAGAGAATGT
>CAZYQR010000027.1:0-18000 GCA_964649755.1 uncultured Maribacter sp.
TAAACTTGATGTATGATGCAACTCCAATGTCGGATTTTTTAAATCTCGCAGGCAAATATTTTGGACTGATACTCATCTATGTTGTACTCATCATCTCTTTGATTATTTCAGGAATCATCTTTCAAACCATCAACGGATATTACAACTATGATCTTCAAGTGTATTTCTATGGCTTTTTTCTGGAAATTCTACCATTTCTAGCTTTATATACACTCATAGCATTCTTTGCGCAGGTAATGACCAATCAAAAATTTGTTGGGATTCTGGTCGTTTTACTGTTTTTTATCTTAAATATTGCTTTGGGCATCTTCGGATTTGACCATGATTTATACTTCTTTGGAGGTAGTTCTTTAGGCAAGTATTCAGATATGAATGGATATGGACATTTTCTGAAGCCATATCTCATCATTAAAAGCTATTGGTTTTTATTTGGATTACTATTACTAATTATAGCATCCGTTGTTTCCGTAAGAGGAACAGAAAATAATTTTATAAAACGATGGAAAGCAAGTAAACACAGGATTAGTAAGCCTGTTCTGAAATTAGGAATAGTTACAGTTGTTTCCTTTATAATGCTCGGTAGCTATATTTTTTATAATACTAATATCTTAAATGAGTATTGGACGAAATCCGAAGAGACAGCATTTAGAGTTGCATATGAGAAAACACTAAAGAAGTTTGAATATCTGCCACAGCCTAAAATAGTTGATATTAACTTAAAAGTAGAACTATATCCAAAGTCCAGAGATTATAGTGCTGAAGGGGTTTACATCCTCAAAAATCTACATGATACTCCTATTGGGGACATTCATATTCAAAAACTAATAGAATCAAATGTAGAACTCAAGTCTGTCACTTTTGAAGGTGGAGCGACTATCGATAATCAATATACAATATTCGATTATTATAAATACAAATTAAAGCAACCATTGCAAGCTGGAGATTCCATACAAATGAGCTTTAAACAGACCTTTACAACCAATGGCTTTGAACAAGGTGGTTCTAATACCAATATTGTAAATAATGGCACCTTTTTTAACAATAAGGCCTTTCCAACATTAGGTTATAATAGAAAATATGAACTCGACGATGCTGATGATCGTGCGGACTACAATTTAGCTGCTAGATCAAATAAGGCTAGGAGGGAAGATTCCAAAGAGCTAGTAAACGCGAGGAATGGAAGTGATTCTAATGGTATTCGCTTTGAAATTGTTATTGGTACAGATGAAAATCAAACAGCTATCGCTCCGGGGAATTTGTTGAAAAAATGGAAAGAAAACAATCGTAACTATTTTCATTATAAAATGGATATCGAAATGATTGACTTTTATTCAATAGTTTCGGCGCAATATGAAGTTAAAAAGGATACTTGGCTAGCGACATCAGATACCACAGCGAAACCTGTTGATCTAGAAATTTATTATCACAAGGAACACAACTATAATTTAGACCGAATGATGGAGTCAATGAAGACTTCGTTTGACTACTACAGCACTAATTTTAGTCCATATCAATACCAACAAATGCGCATTATTGAATTTCCTCGTTATGCAGAATTTGCGCAATCGTTTCCTGGAATAGTTCCATTTTCAGAAGCCATTGGGTTTGTGTTGGATATTGATGATAAAAAAGATGTAGATATGGCATTTTATGTGACTGCACATGAACTGGCACATCAATGGTTTGGAATGCAAGTAGAAGCTGCAAATGTTCAAGGACAGCTTATGATATTAGAAACCTTATCACAATATGCAGCCTTAATGGTTTTAAAGCAAAAGTATTCAGAAGAAAAAGTGCAGCAATTTTTAGAAATTCAGAAAGATAGATATTTAGAAGGGCAACGCAGAGAAGGTGGAGAAGAGCCATCATTAGAATTAGTTGAAAATCAAGACTATATCTATTATGCAAAAGGAGCGATTAATATGTATGAATTGCAAAAACATTTAGGTGAAGATAAAGTCAATTTAGCGTTAAAGCGATTTATCAATGATTGGAATACTAAAGATGGCAAACTGAAGCTGGCTACAGATAGATATGCTACCACTAAAGATTTGTTAGGTTATTTTAGAGATGTTACACCTAAAACACTTCAGCATTTTATAAATGATTTGTTTATAAGTACTTCACCAATGGATTTAAAGTAAAGGTGTGGTTAAAACGACTACATATTACAAGTGTATGGAATTTCGCCAGCGCCCCATCTTTCTTGATTATTGCTTCAGCCACTAGCTAAACCAAGAATACAAAATCTGCCGTAATTCTCATTATGTCAATTAGAAGAACTTTTAATGCAATTTAATTGTCGAATTTTTAAAAAAATAGGGTTTAAATTATAGGAATATTATATTTTTGCCGATATATTTTCAATTCAATAAAAACATAAAATATAAAACTTTTATATGAAGGCAAAAATCAAAGAATTTATGGATGAGGTTATTGACCGAAATGGCCATCAACCTGAGTTTATCCAAGCAGTACAGGAAGTAGCGGAAACAGTAATTCCGTATATCATAAATAATGATATTTATAGAGGAAAGAACATTCTTCTGAGAATGGTTGAACCAGAACGATTTGTATCGTTTAGGGTCGCCTGGGTAGATGATAAAGGTGAAATACATGTAAATAGAGGCTACCGAATACAAATGAACTCTGCCATTGGGCCTTATAAAGGAGGATTACGTTTTCATTCAACAGTAACTGCCAGTATTCTAAAGTTTTTGGCATTTGAACAAGTTTTCAAAAACAGTTTGACCACACTTCCGATGGGAGGTGGAAAAGGGGGTTCTGATTTTGATCCAAAAGGAAAATCCGATGATGAGGTTATGCGTTTTTGCCATGCTTTCATGTTGGAGTTAAATAGACATATTGGGCCAAACACTGATGTACCTGCCGGTGATATAGGTGTAGGTTCTAGGGAAATAGGTTTCCTTTTCGGAATGTACAAGAAAATTAGAAACGAATTTACAGGAGTGCTTACAGGAAAAGGACTTTCTTGGGGAGGTTCTAAAATCCGTCCTGAAGCTACAGGTTACGGCACCGTATACTTTGCCCAAGATATGTTGAAGACAAAAAATGAAGTTATAAAAGGGAAGACCGTAGTCATTTCAGGTTCTGGTAACGTTGCCCAGTATGCTGCTGAAAAAGTGATACAATTGGGTGGTAAGGTTGTTACCCTGTCAGATTCAAGTGGGTACATCTATGACAAAGACGGTATTGATACTGATAAACTGGACTTCGTAATGGATTTAAAGAACAACAGACGAGGTCGTATTTCTGAATATGCAGACAAATATGCTTCGGCAACTTTTCATAAAGGAGAAAAGCCTTGGAGTGTACCATGTGATATCGCATTGCCATCTGCCACTCAAAACGAGTTAAATCTTGACCATGCCAAAGAATTGTTGAAAAATGGATGTAAGTGTGTGGCTGAAGGTGCCAATATGCCTTCTACCTTGGATGCAGTTCATGCTTTTCAGGACGCAAAAATTCTATTTGCCCCTGGGAAGGCCTCAAATGCAGGGGGTGTTGCAACTTCAGGTTTGGAAATGTCACAGAATTCATTGCGAATTAGCTGGACAAGGGAAGAAGTAGATGAAAGATTAAAAGGCATTATGACAGGTATTCATGATGCATGTATTGAATTTGGAATAGAAGAAGATGGTTATTGCAACTATGTAAAAGGTGCCAATATTGCTGGCTTCGTTAAAGTGGCGGACGCTATGCTTGCGCAGGGAGTAATCTAAATCATTGATATATAATACTGAAAAGGCTTTTCATGAATTGGAAAGCCTTTTCTTTTTGCCAACTTTTCTTGTAGATACTTTTATCTTTGAAGAAACCTAAGCGCCAATCATGCAAGTAACTACAAGAGCCATTGTATTATCCTCACTTAAATATGGCGATACAAGCTTGATTGTAAAGGCATTTACATTGTCTGATGGGTTAAAATCATACTTGCTGAAAGGCGTGCTCACTGCTAAGAAAGGAAAGTTGAAAGTGGCTTACTTTCAACCTTTGACCCAACTTGAATTGGTTGCGAACCATAAAAACAAAGGCACTTTGGAGGCCATTCGTGAAACCCGAGTAACATATCATTACCAAACATTACATTCTGAGATTTCAAAGAACGCGATAACCCTTTTTTTGGCCGAAATGTTAGCCAATAGTATTCAAGAAGAAGAGCGTAACGAAGGCTTGTTTTATTTTGTGGAAAGTGCCCTTCAATGGTTAGATACAAATACCAAAATCACCAACTTTCACATGTATTTTTTAATTGGTCTAACCAAGTATTTGGGTTTCTATCCTGATACCACGAACAGCTCAGGAACATACTTTGACCTATTGGAGGGAGCGTTTACAAATACCCTAACATTAAACCCTTATTTATCCGGAGAAAATTTAAGTTTCTTCAAATGGTTTTTGGGCATAAATTTTGATGCAATACATAAAGTTAAGATGAAAAAGGCCAATAGACAAGAGTTATTACAATCTTTGGTTCTTTATTTTGAATTACATTTGCAGGGTTTTCGAAAACCTAAATCGCTCGCTATATTAAATGAAGTTTTCAGTTAGTATGAACAAGGTAGTATTTATAATATTTTTATTGTTTTTTGCTACTGGTTCTGCTCAGGAAATAAAGGTTTTGGATTTTTATACCAAGGTGCCCATCATCAATGTGGCAGTCTTCAATACTGATAAATCGAAAACGGCACTATCTGAACTGAATGGTAGTTGCGATATTTCCATTTTTAGCGACAATGAGCGTATCACTTTTAAGCATATTAGTTACGAGGTTTTCAAATCATCCAAATCACAATTATTGAGAAACAATGCTCGGGCTTATATGGTGCTTAAGCGCGAACAGTTGGATGAGGTGGTTATGTCAATCTCCAAATGGGAGCAGCAGAAGAAAGATATTCCGAATAAAATTGTCTCCTTGGACGCCAGGGCCATTGCATTTACCAATCCGCAAACATCGGCAGATTTACTACAAAATAGCGGTAAGGTTTTTGTCCAAAAAAGTCAATTGGGAGGTGGTAGTCCTATGATCAGGGGTTTTGCCACCAATAGATTGTTGTTGACCGTTGATGGTGTTCGTATGAACAATGCCATTTTTCGGGGTGGTAATATTCAAAATGTGATATCAATTGATCCTTATGGCATAAAGAATACTGAGGTTATTTTCGGTCCGGGATCGGTCATTTATGGAAGCGATGCCATTGGAGGTGTAATGAACTTCTATACAAAAAATGCAATGCTTACAAGTACTGATAGCCTTTCATTTTCAGGCAATGCCAATTATCGTTTTGCCTCGGCAAATAAAGAAAACACGGCCCATTTTGATTTTAATCTGGGCAAAAAGAAATGGGCATATTTAACCAGTGTTTCCTATAACAATTTTGATGACCTAAAAATGGGATCCCAAGGTCCGGATTCTTATCTAAGAAAAAATTATGTCACTACCACCAATGGTGTCGACGCTTTGGTAACTAATGATAATGCCCAGAAACAAGTATCTACGGGGTATGACCAAGTAAATTTGATGCAAAAAATAACCCATAAACCCAATAATAATTGGAATATGGACATAGGTCTGTTTTACTCTGAAACATCGGATTATTCCCGTTATGACAGATTGATAAGACCTGACCGGGATGGTACGGGACTTCGTTCAGCCGAGTGGTATTACGGACCCCAAAAATGGTTTATGGGCAATATGCAGTTAAACAAAAAAGGGAAGGGTAAGTTTTATGATGGATTAAAAATCACCACCGCGTACCAGTATTTTGAAGAAAGTCGAAACGAGCGCGGTTATCAAGATCCTATTTTGTATTCCACAAAAGAAATGGTCAATGCCTTATCAACGAATATTGATTTTGAAAATAAGAAAATCGGGGATCTTCGATTGTATTACGGAACAGAATATGTTTATAATTACGTAAATTCTGATGGCAGTCAAAAGAATATTTCCACAAATGCAAAGTCAGATGCAGCATCTCGTTATCCAGATGGTTCTTCCTGGCAAACTGTGGCGGGTTATTTAAATGGGGAATACAAAGCAAAACCTAATTTTACGCTACTTTCAGGTTTGCGATACAGTCATGTTTGGATTGATGCCGAATTTGACAAAACCTTTTACCCTTTTCCCTTTGATAGTGCCAATTTAAGCACTGGAGCACTTACTGGCAGCATTGGTTTTAGTTGGTTCCCAAAAGCAAATCTTCAAATTACCTTTAATGGTTCAACCGGTTTTCGTTCCCCAAATATAGACGATGTGGGTAAGGTCTTTGATTCCGAACCAGGTTCTGTTGTTGTTCCCAATCCTGACTTAGAGCCAGAATATGCTTATAATGTTGAATTGGGCGTTCAAAAAAATTTCAAGGACAAAGTCGTTCTTAAAGGAGCTGCTTTTTATACCTATTTGGTTGATGCCTTGGTACGAAGGGATTACCAATTCAATGGTCTATCCCAGATAGAATACAATGGTGAATTGAGCAATGTACAGGCCATGCAAAATGCTGCTAAAGCGTATGTATATGGATTTGAGTTTGGTTTGGAGGCATTTCTTTCGGAAAACCTATCCCTGGTTTCTAACCTAACCTTAACAGAGGGTATTGAAGAGGATGTGGATGGTAATGATACCCCTGCAAGACATGTTGCCCCGACATTTGGTGATTTTCATTTGATCTGGAAAAACCAAAACCTAAAGGCCGATTTATTCTTGAATTATAATGGCGAAATTGCGAATAACGATTTGGCGACCTCCGAACAGAACAAAAGCTATCTTTATGCTGAGGATGCTAACGGATTACCCTATTCCCCGTCATGGTATACTTTGAATTTACGTAGCCAGTACAATCTCACAAATGCTTTTAAAGTCAGCCTTAGTTTAGAGAATATTACAAACCAGCTTTATCGCTCATATTCTTCTGGTATTGCAGCTCCTGGCACCAATCTGATTTTAGGTGTAGGCTATAGTTTTTAAACAAAAAACCCTGACGGTACACCGTCAGGGTTTTAAAATTATTGTAGAAGATAATTAGTCCTTAACGACATCTTTAACATCTTCTCCAGCTTCTTTAACTATATCAACGGCTTCTCCAGCAGCATCAACAGCTTCACCTGCAGCGTCTTTAACACCTTCCACGGCTTCACCTGCAGCATCCACAGCTTCACCAGCTTTATCCATTGCACCTTCAGCAGCTTCACCAGCGGCATCGGCAGCTTCGCCCATTGCTTCACCGGCTTGCTCTGTAGTATCTTTGGCTTTATCAGTACATCCTTTGCATGATACAAATGATACGCTCATAGCTACCATTAAAATTGCACTTAAAATTACTTTTTTCATTTTGTTTTGGTTTACGTGTTTATTTTATTTCTACTGCATTGATATACGTGCCATACCTTCTTTTGGATGCTTTATTTTAACATTTATCAATTATGAGAGGTAACCACCTGTATATCATTTGTTATATTATGGAATTAATTCAATCTAAATTTATAATTTTGCAGCCTTAATAAATAAAGCCATACAAGAGATAGCATGAAGTTTGCCGGATACAAAGGATTGGATTTACCCAAGGTCGCAAAAGAAGAACTGCAACACTGGAAAGAACACTCTATTTTCGAAAAAAGTGTTTCCACTCGCGAAGGCAACCCTAGTTATGTATTCTATGAAGGACCACCATCTGCTAATGGTATGCCTGGGATTCATCATGTAATTGCTAGAACTATTAAAGATATCTTTCCGCGCTATAAGACCATGAAAGGTTTTCAGGTGAAACGTAAAGCAGGTTGGGATACGCATGGTCTTCCGATTGAGCTGGGTGTTGAAAAAGAATTGGGTATTACCAAAGAGGATATTGGGGTAAAGATTTCAGTGGAGGAGTACAATGCAGCTTGTAAGAAAGCAGTAATGCGTTATACTGATGTTTGGAATGAGATGACCGAAAGGATTGGCTATTGGGTAGATATGGATGACCCTTACATCACCTATAAGTCCAAATACATGGAATCTGTGTGGTGGTTATTGAAACAGATTTATGACAAAGGCCTTATTTACAAAGGATATACCATTCAGCCATATTCACCAAAAGCGGGTACTGGTTTAAGTTCCCATGAATTAAATCAGCCCGGTACTTATCAGGACATAACTGATACAACGGTCACCGCCCAGTTTAAGGTTAAAAAAGAAACCTTACCGGCTGCTTTTGATGGCATTGAAGGAGATATTCAAATACTAGCTTGGACAACAACGCCATGGACGCTTCCTTCAAATACGGCCTTGGCTGTTGGTGCAAAAATTGATTATGTCATAGTCAAAACCTTTAATCAATACACTTTCGAACCAATCAAAGTAGTTTTGGCAAAAAGTTTGGTCGCCAAACAATTTAGCGGAAAATTTTTCAAAGCAGAAAGTGAAAGTGATTTTACCGAATATTCTTCCGACAGTAAAAAGATTCCATATAAAGTCATTGCCATTATTGTAGGTAAGGAATTGGTAGGCATAAAATATGAACAATTATTGCCCTATACCTTACCGTATCAAAATCCAGAGAATGCCTTTAGGGTAATTTCCGGTGATTTTGTAACTACCGAGGATGGTACGGGAATAGTACATACAGCACCTACATTTGGTGCCGATGATGCTATGGTTGCCAAGCAGGCCGTTCCTGAAATACCACCAATGTTGGTGTTGGATGAAAATAAGATTCCGGTGCCACTTGTTGATTTGCAAGGCAAGTTTAGACCTGAAATGAACGAATTGGGGGGTAAATATGTCAAGAATGAATATTATGATGATGGTACAGCTCCCGAAAGATCGGTCGATGTAGAAATTGCCATTCGGTTAAAAGAAGAGAACAAGGCTTTTAAGGTTGAAAAGTATGTGCATAGTTATCCCAACTGCTGGCGTACCGACAAGCCTATTCTATATTATCCTCTGGATTCTTGGTTTATCAAAATCACAGATGTTAAGGATCGTATGTTTGAGTTGAATCAGACCATTAATTGGAAGCCTAAAGCAACAGGTGAGGGTAGGTTTGGCAACTGGTTGGCGAATGCCAACGATTGGAATCTTTCGCGTTCACGTTATTGGGGAGTTCCATTGCCAATATGGCGTACAGAAGATGGTACAGAGGCTATGATTATTGGGTCGGTTGAAGAACTAAAAAGTGAAATGGCCAAGGCCGTTGAAGCTGGAGTTTTAGCAGAAGATATCTTTGCAGATTTCGTGGTTGGCGATATGAGTGAAGAGAATTATGATAAAATAGATCTTCATAAGAATATCGTTGATCAAATTACATTGGTTTCAAAGTCAGGCAAACCTATGAAGCGCGAAAGCGATTTAATCGATGTTTGGTTCGATAGTGGTTCAATGCCTTATGCGCAATGGCATTATCCGTTCGAAAAACAGGATTTGATTGATAAGGGAGAGGCATTCCCTGCAGATTTCATTGCTGAAGGAGTTGATCAAACTCGAGGATGGTTTTATACCTTACATGCTATAGCCACCTTGGTGTTCGATTCAGTGGCATATAAGAATGTTGTGTCAAATGGCTTGGTTTTGGACAAGGAGGGCAAGAAAATGTCGAAACGACTTGGTAACGCTGTTGATCCCTTCAAGACCATGGACGATCACGGACCAGATGCCACACGATGGTATATGATTTCAAACGCCAACCCTTGGGATAATCTCAAATTTGATATTGAAGGAATCGTTGAGGTGAAACGAAAATTCTTCGGTACACTTTATAATACCTATTCGTTTTTTGCCTTATACGCAAATATTGATGAATTCTCCTATGCTGAGGATGACATTCCATTAAATGAACGCCCAGAAATTGACCGTTGGATAGTATCAGAATTACACACCTTAATCAAAAAGGTGGATGAAGCATATGCCGATTATGAGCCAACAAAGGCTGCACGTGCCATTTCCGATTATGTACAGGAAAATTTAAGTAACTGGTACGTTCGTTTGTGTAGAAGACGTTTCTGGAAAGGGGATTATCAAAAAGATAAGATTTCTGCTTATCAAACATTGTATACTTGTCTGATTACGGTGGCAAAACTCTCAGCTCCGGTAGCGCCATTCTTTATGGATCGTTTGTATAAGGATTTGACCAATACCACCTCAAAAGATAAGTTTGAAAGTGTGCATTTATCCCATTTCCCGGAATATGATGCATCGTTGATTGATGAAGCATTGGAAAGTAAAATGGCCAAAGCACAGACCATTTCATCATTGGTACTCTCTATTCGCCAAAAGGAAAAAATAAAAGTCCGTCAACCTTTGCAAAAGATAATGATACCTGTTTTAGACGACAAACAGAAGCATGAAATCGAAGCGGTTGCAGATTTGATCATGTCAGAAGTCAACGTTAAGGAAATAGAACTCTTGGATGATGCATCAGGTATTTTAGTGAAACGGATTAAACCAAATTTCAAGGTTTTAGGCCCAAAATATGGTAAGGAAATGAAGCAAATTGCACAGAGTGTAGGTGCTTTAGGACAGGAAGACATCCAAAAAATTGAGCAAGAGGGCGAAATATCATTAAAAATTGAAAATAAAATCATTAAATTACAGTTACAAGATGTAGAGATATCTTCTCAAGACATTGAAGGTTGGTTGGTAGCTAGTCAAGGATCACTTACCGTAGCCCTAGACGTAACCATCAATGATGACCTTAGAAAGGAAGGTATTGCACGGGAGCTTGTAAACAGAATTCAAAATATTAGAAAGGAATCTGGTTATGAGGTTACCGATAAAATTGACATAAAAATCCTTAAAGACGGTCTGCTCGAGGATGCCGTTGAAAGTAATCTAGGTTATATCAAGGCAGAAACGCTAACAGCAGAACTGAATTTTGAGGATAAATTAGAAAATGGAACGGCAATCGCCTTTGACGAGGTGAACACGAAATTGTTTATAGAAAAACACTAATAAAATGGCACAAAATTTAAACGTAAGATATTCAGATAAAGATTTGGCAACATTCAAATCTTTGATTGAAGAAAAAGTAGAGAAAGCAAATGGGCACTTGCATTTATTGAAGAGTTCTTATATGAACGATGGCAATAATGGTACTGATGATACCTCTCCCACGTTCAAGGCTTTTGAAGAAGGTTCTGAAACTATGAGTAAAGAAGCGAATACACAATTGGCCATTCGCCAAGAAAAGTTTATTCGTGACCTAACAAATGCTTTGTTGCGCATTGAGAATAAAACCTATGGCGTTTGTCGTGTAACAGGTAAGCTAATCAATAAGGAACGACTAAAGCTGGTTCCTCATGCCACGCTGAGCATCGAGGCGAAAAACATGCAAAAATAAATTAAACGCCCTTATGGGCGTTTTTTTATTCTTAGTAATGGAAAGTAGAATAATTGTTCTGGTTTTGTTGATGTCCTTTGGATTGTTGAATGCCCAAAAAGTGGTCAAAAAATCCGTCCGCAATCCTGATACTTCATCTATTCTTATTGATGCTGACGACTGCTTTAAAGTTGAGGTCACGACAACACTTTCAAAAGAGATTGTAGTAGAAGCACTCATTGACGGGGAATATAAAAACGAGTTATTGGTTGAAATAAAAGAGGATGCCCCATCTATAATAATAAGCGCAGGTTTTCAACCAAGTTTTATAAAACCCAATGATAAATTAAGCGCACATAAGGTGATTTCAATTTCATTAAAGGTGCGGATTCCTGAAAATATGAAAGTCCGTCTTTTTGGGACCAATGCCAATGTCTATGCCAAAGGGAGTTATAAAGATTTAAAAGTAACCTTGGATGACGGCACTTGCAATTTTCAAAGTATACATGGAATAACTCATGCAGTAACCCGTAGTGGTGATATTTATGTGTATTCAAATGGGGCGACCATTGAGACCAAAAATAGCTTTGGAAACACTGAAACCAGCAATATACCCAAGGGAGACGATTATTTTAATCTGGTCACCACGACGGGCAATATCTACTTAAAAAAAACCGAATAATATACTTATTTTTGCCCATCTATAATTTATCGAATGAGTATTAAAAAGTCTTTATTGATTATTATCTTGGTGTTGCTTGTTGATCAAGTCAGTAAGATCTATATAAAAACACATTTTGCACTTGGGGACTCTTATGAGGTTTTCGAATGGTTCAAGATTCATTTTATTGAGAATTCAGGTGCTGCTTGGGGGGCCAAATTAAATGACTTCTTACCTATATCTGAAGATACGGCCAAATTAATATTAACTGTATTCCGTTTATTTGCTGTTGCAGGTATTGGGTATTGGCTTTTTGATAGTATAAAGAAACAAAGCCCAAAAACATTGGTTCTTGCCGTATCATTAATTTTTGCTGGAGCTCTGGGTAACATTATAGATTCTGTCTTATACGGAGTTTTCTTCAATGACAGTATAGGTCAGGTTGCAACACTTTTTTCGGAGGAGCCTTATGGCGGATTGTTTTTCGGTAAGGTCGTAGATATGCTTTATTTTCCGATGATAGATAGTACTTGGCCATCGTGGGTGCCATATTTTGGTGGAAGCAATTTTAGCTTTTTTGACCCTGTCTTTAATGTGGCCGATACGGCCATAAGTACCGGTGTTGGCATATTATTGGTTTTCAATAAAAAGGCTTTCGGTACTAAGAAAACAGAAGAAGTTCTGCAAGAAGAAAATCAGGACTTGGAAAATTCGTAGGTTTTGTTTGGGGTTATGCAATAATCCAAGGGAATATCGTTTTCAAAGACATCTTCAATTTCTTCTTCAGCCTCAAACAATGACAACCCTATTTTAACAACATCTTTTTTACATTGTTTTAGAAATCGGTCATAGAATCCTTTACCGTAACCAACCCTGTTGCCTTGTTTGTCAAAAGCTAAAAGGGGTACAAAAACCACCTCAATTTTACTGGAATCCACTGAAATGCCATCAACGGGTTCGGGAACATTCCATTTGTTTGTTTTGAGTGTAGTATTATCAGTAAGTAAAAAGTTGCTTAAATCTTCACCTTCCATTTTAGGGAGGATCACATGTTTATCTCGCCCTTGAAGTATAGACAATAAGAATGAAGTGTCTATTTCTTTTTTATCTGTTATAGGTAAAAATATGTGGTAATACTCAAAATTCCATATAGGAAGTTCCAATGAATTATTGGCTAATTGCAGACTATAATCAGCAATCTTTTGAAAGGGAAGTTCCTTCCTAAGTTTGGTATAAAGCAATCGTAAATCTGATTTCAACATACGGGGGTATTGAAAATTTACGACAAGATATGAAAAGTGGGTACTATTCTTTTGCGGCTACTGCAAAATATACTTTGAAAAATAACATCAATATTAAATAAGTGCCGAGGGTTATAATATAATTGTCCATGCGCAATAAAGATTTTTTTGATTTTGATTTTTTAAATATAAATAAAAAATCCATTAAGTGCACATTTTTATCGATGAAATGCACCTTTTTAATATAAATTTAGCATTTTGATCAATGAAAAAAGGAGGGGTTAATTCTTTCAAACTATTTAACTAGCACAAAAACAAGGAGTTAAAAATAGAAAAGTATTATAGAAAGAATACTAGCAGTTGCTTAGCTAAATATAATGAAAACTGATTAAAGAACAAGTTTTTTTGTAAATGGGCAGAAATAATTAACAAAAATTAATAATTCCATAATTAATTATCACAATATAATAATAATCCCTAATCATCTACCTTGATAGACTAATAAAGAGGTGAAGTTAAAAAACAGTTATGTGCATTTGTTTAATCAAAACATAGTAATTTAACGGAGTACATAGAACACTAGACAACTTGATACCTCCATTGCCCTTAAAGATTCAAATAAGTACACTACCAAATAGTCCCGGTGTATATCAGTTTTATGATGTTGATGATAAGATATTATATGTAGGTAAGGCAAAGAACTTAAAGAAAAGGGTTTCTTCTTATTTTAATAAGAACCATGAATATGGCAAAACCCGTATTCTGGTAAAAAAGATATGTAACATTAGGCATATCGTTGTTACAACAGAGTCTGATGCACTTTTGTTGGAAAACAATCTTATTAAAAAGTATAGGCCGCGATATAATGTTTTACTGAAAGACGACAAGTCATACCCCTGGATATGTATAAAAAATGAACGTTTCCCTAGAATATTCCCAACGCGTAAATTAATCAAGGATGGTTCTGAATATTATGGACCGTACACGAGCATGTATACGGTTAAGATCTTGTTGGAATTAATCAAAAATGTATATCCTTTGCGAACTTGTAATTATGATTTATCCAAGGAAAAGATTGAAGCTGGTAAATATAAGTTGTGTCTTGAATATCATTTGGGGAACTGCTTAGGCCCTTGTGAGGGTTTACAAAGCAGTGCAGCTTACGACAAACAAGTTGATGAGATAAGGAATATACTCAAGGGAAGTTTTAAGTCTTCGTTACAGTCTTTCAAAGACCAAATGAAATTGTTGGCTAATGAATTGCATTTTGAAGAGGCTCAACAAATCAAGGATAAGATTGATGTTCTTGAAAACTATCAATCTAAAACTACAATTGTCAATCCAAAAATCAATAATGTAGATGTATTCTCTATTATTGCGGATGATGTGTTTGCCTATGTAAACTTTTTGCAACTTTCACACGGTTCTATCATTAGGTCGCATACTATGGAAATTAAAAAGAAGTTAGATGAAAAAGATGAGGATTTATTACAGTTGGCCATTTTTGAAATTAGACAACGATTCAAATCAGAGTCAAAAGAAATTTACCTACCCTTTAAGGTTGTTGTTGAACCACATTTAAAAGTTACCATTCCCAAGTTGGGTGATAAGCGAAAAATCCTAGACCTCTCGATTCGGAATGCGAAGTATTTTAGACAGGAACGGTTCAATCAAATCAAGATTATGGACCCAGAGCGCCATACAAACAGGATCATGGCACAAATGCAAAAAGACCTTCGATTATCGCAAGAACCTAGGTATATAGAGTGCTTTGATAACAGTAATATTCAAGGGAGCAATCCGGTAGCGGCATGCGTTGTTTTCAAGAACGGAAAGCCTGCTAAAAAAGAATATCGTCATTATAACATAAAAACGGTTGAAGGACCCGATGACTTTGCCTCGATGGAAGAAGTGGTTTACCGACGATATAAAAGATTGTTGAATGAAGAGCAACCTTTACCACAACTAATCGTTATAGATGGAGGGAAGGGGCAATTATCATCGGCTTTAAAAAGCTTGGATGTTTTGGGATTAAGAGGAAAGATCGCTATTGTGGGTATTGCCAAAAGATTGGAGGAGATTTATTTTCCCGAAGATCCCATACCCTTATATTTGGATAAGAAATCAGAAAGTTTAAAAATTATTCAACAACTCAGGAATGAGGCCCACCGATTTGGCATTACGTTACATAGAAACAAAAGAAGCAAGGCCGCTATAAATTCGGCATTGGAAAGCATTGATGGGGTTGGTGAAAAAACAGCGAGAGATTTATTGAAAAAATTCAAATCGGTCAAACGAATCAAAGAAGCTTCAGTCGAAAATCTGACTATTGTAGTTGGTGCTGCCAAAGCCAAAAATATATATGAAACATTTCATTAAAAATTACGACTTATTGTCAGAATGAAAATAATAACGACCATACTTTCACTATTATTCTTTGTGGTTCAAGTCCAGGCACAAGTAATGGGACCGAACGAAGAGGTCAAAGTAGGTTTGGTTCTGAGTGGTGGTGGTGCTAAAGGTTTGGCACATATTGGGGCCTTAAAGGTTATTGAAGAGGCAGGCGTTCAAATCGATTATATTGGCGGTACGAGCATGGGTGCAATTGTTGGAGCGCTTTATGCCTCAGGGTACTCCGCAACCCAACTTGATTCAATCTTCCGGAATACGGATTTTAATAGTTTAATAAGCGATAACCTTCCCCGAGGTGTAAAAACCTTTTATGAAAAAGAAGACTCTGAAAGATATGCGATAAAACTTCCTTTTGACAATTTCAAGATTGCCATACCACAAGGCTATTCTGGGGGGCAGAATATTTATCATGAATTTGTAAAACATTTATACCATGTTAAAGATGTAAATGATTTTAGCAAGTTGCCCATTCCTTTTGTATGTATTGCTACCAATGTGGAGACTGGGGAACAAGTTAATCTTGAGAGCGGTTATTTGCCAGAGGCCATTATGGCGAGTGGAACCCTACCTTCTCTTTTTGAGCCTTTTACCATAGAGGGTAAAGTTCTTATTGACGGTGGTGTCGTTAATAATTACCCGATTGAAGAAGTAAAAAAAATGGGTGCGGATATCATTATTGGCGTCGATGTTCAACATGGATTGAGAGATAGGAGTGACTTGCTATCTGCCACCGAGATTTTATTGCAGATTAATAATTTTAGGACTGCTGAAGACATGGTTGAGAAATCAATGCAAACAGATATTTATATTAAACCAGATATGGCAAATTATTCTGCGATGGATTTTGATTTGGATAATGAAATTATCAAGAATGGTGAAAATGCGGCTAGAGATAAATTCAATGAATTAAAGAAAATAGCATCAAAGCAAAACCATGGTATAAAGACTACAACCCCTATTCGTCCAGTTGATAGTTTATTGATCGATAGACTGATTCTTAGAGGTAATAACGATAGTTATACACGGGGCTATGTTAAAGGCAAGCTTAGATTTAAGTTAGGTTACGGGACAACTTTTGAAAAATTGCAACAAGGTATAAGCAATTTAGCAGCTACTGGTAATTTTGAAACCATCAGGTACGAACTTTTGTCTAATGGAGATAGTGAAGATCTCATACTAAAGTTAGATGAAACCCAAAATAAAATGTTTTTAAAAGTAGGTGCACATTATGATGATTTGTACAATAGTGCGGCCATCATAAATCTAACGCGTAAGAACTTTGTTTTTAGTGATGATGTGGCTTCCTTCGATTTAATATTAGGTGATAATGTCCGTTATAATCTTCAGTATTATATTGATAAAGGATCCTATTGGAGTTTTGGCATTAATTCAAGATACAGTGATTTTGATAAGGAAATTGATTTTAATTTGATTCAAAGTAATTTTCAGGTTCTAGGGAATGAAAATTTAAACACCATAAATATGGATGTCTTAGACTTTACCAATCAGATTTATTTACAAACAGTATGGCAAGAAGAATTTGCATTTAGCGTTGGTGTTGAACATAAATACTTAAGATACAGTACAAGAACCTTAACAGGTTTGGATGGAGAGAGTTTGCAGTTGGGGTCAACTTCGGATGATGAGAGAACTTATTTTGAAAAAAGCAGTTTTTACAGTACTTATGGGCAGTTAAAATTAGATACATATGACAATAAATATTTTCCAAAAAGAGGTTTATATTTTGATGGGGATTTGCATTTTTATGTACTTTCCTCAGATTTTAATGACAATTTTAAAGAATTTTCGATAGCCAAATCAAGAATGGGAGCGGCTTTTCCGATTTTTGAGAACTTATCATTGAACCTGGAAACCGAAGGTGGTTTTAAATTGGGAACATCGGGCGTTTCTACCTTTGATTTTGTATTGGGAGGTTATGGTAATAACCTGATCAATAATTTCATACCTTTTATAGGATATGACTTTTTATCACTGCCCGGCAATAGTTATGTAAAGGCTTATGGTCGTTTAGATTTGGAAATTGCACCAAAGAACCATGTAATGTTTACTGCAAATTTTGCTAATGTTGACGACGATATCTTTAGAACAGGTGATTGGTTCACAGATCCCAATTATTCCGGCTATGGAATAAGCTATGGATTGGAGTCTTTTATGGGACCGCTACAGGTTATGTACTCCTGGTCGCCAGAGGGTAACAGTAATTTCTTTTTTAGTCTTGGCTATTGGTTTTAAAATCCTTAACAGTTTGTATGCTCCTTTTTTGCGATATTTGTTTTTGAGTAAAGCAACATGATGAAACTAAGAATTGACATTACAGCCCATCTTAGGGCAATGTGGTAAGACAGACAGTCCC